>JAZSCJ010000093.1:0-6742 GCA_045602885.1 Oscillospiraceae bacterium | reverse complement strand
GTCTTCCAAAGACGCTTGGCCTCCGACTTCACGCCCCCAGAGGAGCGTGGGCGGTTGGTGCATTGATTTACTTGTTTGCGTCGGTCTTGGGAGCCGCCGTCTTGGGTTCAACCGAGTCGAACACACTCTTGGCGCTGGCGCACAGACCGGCCAGACCCTGGATCTCGCTGGGAATGATGATCTTGGTGGCTCTGCCGTTGGCCGCCGTCTGGAAGGCTTCCAGTGCCTTGATCTTGAGCACGCCCTCGCCGGGATCGGCGTCGTTGATCAGCTTGATGGCGTCGGCGGTGGCCTGCTGCACCTTCAGGATAGCTTCAGCCTCAGCCTCGGCCTCCAGAATGCGAGCCTGACGGGCACCCTCAGCCTGCAGGATAGCAGCCTGCTTGGCAGCGTCGGCACGCAGGATGGCCGACTGCTTTTCACCCTCGGCCACCAGGATCTGGGACTGCTTGGTGCCTTCGGCCTGCAGGATGGCCTCACGGCGCTCACGCTCGGCGCGCATCTGCTTTTCCATGGCGTCCTGAATGTCACGGGGAGGAATGATGTTCTTCAGCTCCACGCGGTTGACCTTGATGCCCCAGGGATCGGTGGCTTCGTCCAGAATGGAGCGCATCTTGGTGTTGATGTGGTCGCGGCTGGTCAGCGATTCGTCCAGTTCCAGATCGCCGATGATATTACGCAGGGTGGTGGCGGTCAGATTCTCAATGGCGGCCATGGGATTTTCCACGCCGTAGGTGTACAGCTTGGGGTCGGTGATCTGGAAGTAAACTACCGTGTCGATCTGCATGGTGACGTTATCCTTGGTGATTACGGGCTGGGGTGCAAAGTCCACCACCTGCTCCTTGAGGGAAACCGTGCGAACCACACGATCGATAAAGGGGATCTTGATATGCAGGCCTACGCCCCACACGGCACGGAAAGCACCCAGGCGCTCGACCACCGAGGCACGGGACTGCTGAACCACCCGAATGTTGGACGCCAGGATCAAAAGAACGACAATGATCAGGGCTACGACGATAACGACACTTCCGAAATTGCTTATTGGCATGTTGTTTCCTCCTCAATTTTTTCTACATATACTTTGACACCCTCGATCCGTAACACACGTACCAGTGTGCCGGCCGGGATGGGATCTTCGTCCTGACTGCGGGCGCTCCAGACCATACCCGCGATGCGCACCGCGCCCACACCCTGCAGATTGTCGATGGCCTCGGTAACGATGGCCTCGTTTCCGATGATGCGGTCGGCATTGGTGGGCTCGACCTGACTGTTGATCAGCTTATGGGCCAGCGGACGGAAGGCCAACAGGCTGCCGGCACTTGCCAAAATGAACAGCGTGATCTGAAGCCAGAGCGGACCGCCCAGCAGCGCGCAGACCAGCGCCAGCAGCGAACCAACCGCAAACCAGATAGAGGTCAGTCCCACCGTGACCGCTTCGCCCACGGCGAACAGCACCAGAAGGCCCAGCCAAACCAGTTTGTATACCATTTGTTCGGTCTCTCCTTTCGAAATCGTGACGCAGAACAGACAGAATAGAATCAGAAGCACCAGCAGCACGGTGACTGCCACCACCCCGAATGTATGTTGATCGCGGGGTGACAAATTACTGAAAAAATTTCCGAACGCTTTTTTCAGCGGCTTGCGCTCCAGCGCCACCGGCGACTCGGCACCGGCCTGCGGCGCGGCTTCCTGCTGCTTGCTTTGGGCTGTCGGCACTTCGTCCATAAACAGCTCATCCATTGTTGCGCCATAATAATTACAAATATAAATGATTTTTTCTATTTCGGGATATCCGCGGGAGGATTCCCACTTGGACACCGCCTGTCGGGATACCTTTAATTGCTGCGCGAACTCCTCCTGCGTCAGATTGTTGCCACGCCGGAGCATTTGCAGCCGTTCCCCGAACGACATGACGATCGCCTCCTTTCACACACAGAATACCGCTTCCCGGCCTTTCTGTCTACCAACTTGAATTTGCGTTGCCAAAAAATCGGGCGCAACTTCAAGTTTCCCGGCCAGTATAGCACACTTCCCTTGTAAATTCCATGGTTTTCCAAAAATTTTCTTACAAGATAATTGCCAATACTGGATTTTTTCGATATACTAAAATCCCCATTGGCTCGTTTTTCCGCCACGCAACCGCATGGTTTTCCCCGGCGGTCTGGGCCACGGATTTCAAATTGCGAAACGGAGTGCCATGTCATGGAACAACAATTGCAATTTTTAGTGCCGACCCTGTTCGGGTTGGAGGGCCTGTGTGCCGACGAGATGCGCCGACTGGGTCTGGGTAATGTGCAGGCCGAAAACGGCCGCGTCTTCTGCACCGGCACGCCCGGGGACATTCCCCGGCTGAATCTGAATCTGCGCACCGGCGAGCGCGTTCTGGTGGTGCTGGGCAGCTTTCCCGCCCTCACCTTTGATGCGCTGTTTGAGGGCACCAAGGCGCTGGCATGGGAGCAGTTCATCCCCCGGGAGGGTGCCTTCCCCGTCAAAGGGCACAGTTTGAATTCCGCCCTGCACGCCATTCCGTCCTGCCAGTCCATCATAAAAAAAGCCATTGCGGACCGTCTGGCCGGCAAATACAACGCCGCCCTGCCCGAAACCGGCGCGTTGTATCAAGTGCAGTTCTCCATCCGCAAGGATGTTGCCACCCTGATGCTGGACACCTCCGGCCCCGGACTGTACAAGCGCGGCTACCGTGCCCAGGGCGTGGACGCGCCCCTGCGTGAAACGCTGGCCGCCGCCATGGTCATCCTCTCCCGTTACCGTGGCCGTGACCCCTTCTGCGATCCCTTCTGCGGCAGCGGCACCATCGCCATCGAAGCCGCTCTGATCGCTAAAAATCGTGCCCCCGGTCTCAACCGCTCCTTCTCAGCTCAAAAGTGGCACGGGCTGGACAGCCAGCTTTGGCTGGACGCCGCCGACGAGGCCATGGACAAAGAATTTGACGGTAATTACGAAATCTGGGGCGGCGACATTGATCCCCAGGCCGTCAAGCTGGCGCAGCACAACGCCGCGCTGGCCGAAGTGGACGATGTGATTCGCTTCGAGGTCGCCGACGCTACCCGGTTCCATTGGGGCGGACTGCATGGCCGCATCGTAACCAATCCCCCCTACGGCGAGCGATTGATGGAGCATCGCCAGGCCGAGGAACTCTACCGTGCCTTCGGCAAAGCCTGGAGCAAATTCCCCGACAGCTGGCAGCTTTACCTGCTCTCCTCCCACACCGAGTTCGAGCGCACCTTTGGCCGTCCTGCCGACAAAAAGCGCAAACTATATAATGGTATGCTTAAATGTGATTTGTTCTGTTACAACGTAAATCAACCAACGGCGCATAAGAAAAAGCCTTGACGCATATCTTCCCCCGGGGCATCCAATCGCCCTTGGTAACGCAACTACACCCGAGAAAGGTGGGATCCTCTTGCGGCATTTATTCATCCTCAACCCGACCGCAGGCAAAAAAGGAACCTGCGACCGACTTTGTACCCAAATCCGTCAAACATTTCAGGATCGTGACTTTGAGATCGCTCTGACCACCCACGCCGGTCATGCCCAGCAGCTCTCCCGTGCCGCCGCCCAAAGCGGCCAGCCGGTACGTATCTATGCCTGCGGCGGTGACGGCACGCTCAATGAAGTGGTCTGCGGCGCGGCCGGATACGACAACGCCGCCGTAACCAATGTACCCTGCGGCACCGGCAACGATTTTCTGCGGCTGTTCGGCTCGGACTACCGCACCTCCTTCTCCGATCTGACCGCATTGGCCGATGGCCCTCAGGCCACGTTCGATCTGATCGACTGCAACGGACGGCTGGGCATCAACACGGCCTGCGCCGGTGTGGATGCCCGCATCGCCGCCGATGTTCATAAGTATAAGCGCCTGCCTCTGGTGGGCGGCATGGGCGCCTACATCCTCTCGCTGATCGTCAACGTGCTGTTCAAGGGCATCGCCCAGCCCACCGAAATCCAGGTAGAGGGTCAGTCCCTTTCGGGCAGCACCACCTTGATCTGCATTTGCAGCGGCCGCTTTTACGGCGGCGGCTTTATGCCCGTGGGTGACGCCCTGCCTGACGACGGCATTCTGGATATGCTGGTGGTACCCAAGGTGTCCCGTCTGACCTTCTTCCGTCTGGTGGGCAAATATGCCAAGGGCCAGTACCGTGAGCTGCCCCAGCTCATCCGCCACTTTCACACTGACTGCATCCACTTCACCTCGCCCGACGAACTTGTCACTGTGGTGGATGGTGAAGTCATGCGCAGCAAGGAGTTTACCGTGCGCCTTTCCGAGAAAAAGATCCACTTTTTCTACCCCTCCGGCGTCAGTTATCGTGACCTGCCTTAGCACTCGCCGTCCCCCTTTGTGAACAGCCCGTGAACTTTTCGGGAAGCCGCCTTACTTTTTTCAAAAAAGGGGTTGCTTTTTTCCGGTAAAACGGTTATCATCTAAACACAGGTTAGCACTCGACAAAAAAGAGTGCTAACCATCAATCATGTTTTTCATAACATCA
The DNA here is from genome assembly GCA_045602885.1 of Oscillospiraceae bacterium. Taxonomy (GTDB): domain Bacteria; phylum Bacillota; class Clostridia; order Oscillospirales; family Oscillospiraceae; genus JAJPXI01. The sequence goes on along the minus strand of JAZSCJ010000093.1, from coordinate 2,237 downwards.
ACATATAAGGAGGAACTCATCATGAATTTGAAGCCTTTGTTTGACCGCGTTGTCATCAAGATGGCCGAAGCGGAAGAAACCACCAAGAGCGGTCTGATCCTGACCGGCTCGGCCAAGGAAAAGCCCGAGGTGGCCGAAGTGGTCGCCGTGGGCCCCGGCGGCATGGTGGACGGCAAGGAAGTCGCCATGGCCGTCAAGGTCGGTGACAAGGTCATCTGCAGCAAGTACGCCGGTACCGCCGTCAAGTTTGACAATGAGGAAGTCACCATTGTCCGTCAGGCCGACATTCTGGCCGTTGTCGAGTAAGACACATCTCAATTTATTTGGAGGAAAATAAACTATGGCTAAGTTGATTTGCTATGGCGAGGAAGCTCGCAAGGCTATGGAGCGCGGTGTCAACCAGCTGGCTGACATCGTCAAGGTCACCATGGGCCCCAAGGGTCGTAACGTGGTGCTGGATAAGAAGTTTGGCTCTCCCCTGGTCACCAACGACGGCGTGACCATCGCCAAGGACATTGAGCTGGACGATCCCTTTGAGAACATGGGCGCCCGTCTGGTGCAGGAAGTTTCCACCAAGACCAACGACGTGGCCGGCGACGGCACCACCACCGCTACCGTTCTGGCTCAGGCCATCATCCGTGAGGGTCTGAAGAATCTGGCCGCCGGCGCTAACCCCATGGTCATGAAGAAGGGCATCGCCAAGGCCACCGAAACCGCCATTGAGACCATCAAGGCCAACAGCCAGAAGGTCAACGGCACCGAGGATATCGCCCGTGTCGGCGCAGTCTCCTCCGGCGACGAGACCATCGGCAAACTGATCGCCGAGGCCATGGAGAAGGTCACCGCCGACGGCGTCATCACCGTGGAGGAGTCCAAGACCGCCGACACCTACAGCGAAGTTGTGGAAGGCATGCAGTTCGACCGCGGCTATATCACCCCCTATATGGTCACCGACACCGAGAAGATGGAAGCCGTCATGGATGACGCACTCATCCTGCTGACCGACAAGAAGATCTCCTCCATCCAGGATCTGCTGCCTCTGCTGGAGCAGGTGGTGCAGGGTGGCCAGAAGCTGGTCATCGTTGCCGAGGACGTGGAGGGCGACGCCCTGTCCAACCTGCTGGTCAACAAGCTGCGCGGCGTGCTGAACGTGGTGTGCGTCAAGGCCCCCGGCTTCGGCGACCGCCGCAAGGCCATGCTGGAAGATATGGCCATCCTGACCGGCGCTACCCTGATCGCCTCCGACCTGGGCATGGATCTCAAGGAAACCGACCTGAGCATGCTGGGCCGTGCCCGTCAGGTCAAGGTGCAGAAGGAGACCACCATCATCGTCGATGGTGCCGGCGATCCCACCGCCATCAAGAACCGCATCGCCCAGATGCGTACCGAGTACGAGCTGTCCACCTCCGAGTATGACCGTGAGAAGCTGCAGGAGCGCATCGCCAAGATGGCCGGCGGCGTTGCCATCATCCGCGTCGGTGCCGCTACCGAGGCCGAGATGAAGGAGAAGAAGCTGCGCAACGGAGATGCCCTCAACGCCACCCGTGCTGCCGTGGAAGAAGGCATCGTGGCCGGCGGCGGCACCGCCTACGTCAACGCCATCGCTTCGGTGGAAGCTCTGATCGCCACCCTGAGCGGCGACGAGAAGACCGGTGCCTGCACCGTGGCTCAGGCTCTGACCGCCCCCGTCAAGCAGATCGCCACCAACGCCGGCATCGACGGCTCCGTGGTTCTGGATCACGTCAAGAACGCCGAGAAGGTCGGCTACGGCTTCGACGCTTACAACGAAGTCTACTGCGATATGATCGCTTCCGGTATCGTCGATCCCACCAAGGTGACTCGTTCCGCTCTGGAGAACGCCTCCTCCGTGGCTTCCCTGATGCTGACCACCGAGTCTCTGGTTGCTGAAAAGAAGGAGCCCGTTCCTCCCATGCCCGCCGGCGATCCCAGCATGGGCGGCATGTACTAAGATAGCTGCCTGACCCCTTGCAATCACTGGACTTTTGGAGGGTAATAACACTACCTTAAGCCACGCTTAAGCCAAATGAAAGTGATTTTGATAGCATGATAAAGGACGATACTCGCTTGATTGTGAGTATCGTCCTTTTTGCCTCCGCCGACGGAGACCGCATATGCAAATGAGATGAGAAAATATCTGCCTTAAATATCTAAATTCGCCGTGTAAATTTTACATCTCGGGATTACTCTGTTTCTGTATGTCATGTTCTTCATTATTC
>JAZSCJ010000092.1:0-54698 GCA_045602885.1 Oscillospiraceae bacterium | reverse complement strand
GCTGGTGTTCGCCAAGGCTGACAAGGCCGACGCTGCTCGTGCAGCCGGTGCTGACTATGTTGGCGATATGGATCTGGTTGAGAAGATCCAGAAGGAAAACTGGTTTGAGTTCGACGTGGTCGTCGCCAGCCCCGATATGATGGGTGTGGTCGGCCGTCTGGGTAAGGTCCTGGGCCCCAAGGGCCTGATGCCCTCCCCCAAGGCCGGCACCGTGACCCCCAACGTCACCACCGCTGTCAACGAGATCAAGGCCGGTAAGGTCGAGTATCGTCTGGACAAGACCAACATCATCCACTGCCCCATCGGCAAGGTTTCCTTCGGCGCTGAGAAGCTGACCGAGGACTTCAACGCTCTGATCGGCGCTATCGTCAAGGCCAAGCCCGCCGCTGCCAAGGGTCAGTATATCCGTTCCTGCACCGTGGCTTCCACCATGGGCCCCGGCGTTAAGGTCAACGGCGCTAAGCTGATGTAATTTCTTCTAAGAGGGACGCTGTCCCCCTTAGATACGCGGCCGGGCCACAAGCCCGGCCGCGATAACCCCCTCGCCTTTGCACCGCAAAGGCGGTTGCCCGTATGAATGGGCAAGCATCGGTGTGCTGCGCAGGCACATGTCCTGCTGCGCACCGATCGCACTTTGTTTTTTCGCTGTGCGAAAAAACTCTACGAGGCATCATCTTTTCGGACAGGTTATGCTTGACACAGCCTGTCCGGGATGATATAATGTCATTCGTGTTCAAAGACAGCAGGCTCCCATAAGTCCTGCCGAGAATGCAGTATAAAAGAAATTTCTTTGTGCTGTTTTGCGTCTTTGGATGCGGAAACAGCATTTTTTGTTTCAAGGATTTCTTTGAACACAAGCAATTTTCTGGAGGTGAAACACAATGCCTAACGCAAACGTTCTCAGTGAGAAGCAGGCCATCGTTGCCGAGCTGACCGAAAAGCTGAAGGGTGCTTCCGCCGGTGTTCTGGTCGATTACAAGGGCATCACCGTAGCTGAGGATACTGAGCTGCGTGCCGAGTGCCGTAAGGCCGATCTGGACTACGCCGTCATCAAGAACACCCTGCTGCGCTTCGCCGTCAACAACTGCGGCCTGGAGGGTATGGATGAGGCTCTCAACGGTACCACTTCTCTGGCTCTGTCCAGCGGCGATCCCATCGCTCCCATGAGCGTCATCAACAAGTTCGCCAAGAAGTTCAACGGCACCAAGTTCATCATCAAGGCCGGCTTCATGGAGGGCAAGGTCCTGTCCCTGGACGAGATCAAGGCTCTGGCCGAGCTGCCCGGCAAGGAAGCTCTGCAGGCTCAGGTTCTGGGCACCATGCTGGCTCCTATCACCAGCCTGGCTATCGTCCTGAAGGCGATCGCCGAAAAGAATGGCGGCTTCGTGGAAGCAGAAGCTCCCGCCGCCGAGTAAGCATTCCCCACACAAACACATCAACAAATCATCACACATATTTTAGGAGGTAATTTATTATGGCTTCTGAGAAGATTACTGCCCTCATCGAAGAGGTTAAGGGCCTGACCGTTCTGGAACTGTCCGAGCTGGTTCACGCTCTGGAGGAAGAGTTTGGCGTTTCCGCTGCTGCTATGGCTGCTCCCGCCGCTGGCGGCGCTGCTGCTCCCGCTGCTGAGGAGAAGAGCGAGTTCGACGTGGTTCTGACCGACGTCGGCGCTGAGAAGATCAAGGTCATTAAGGTTGTCCGTGAGATCACCGGCCTGGGTCTGGCTGAGGCTAAGGCCGCTGTTGAGTCCGCTCCCAAGGCTCTGAAGGAAGGCGTCTCCAAGGACGAGGCTGAAGAGCTGAAGAAGAAGCTGGAAGAGGTCGGCGCTAAGGTCGAGCTGAAGTAATTTCACTTCTACAAGCTAAAAAAGTCCGGTTGCATTCTGATAGTGTTCATAGGTACATTTTGTGACCTATCCATTATTAGAAGCAGAGGCGGGCGGCGGAAGCCGCCTGCCTCTGTGCTTTCGGGCCATTAGGCCAATATTTTTATAACTTCATCGATGCTCTGAGGGAGAGTAGCCATGTGCACAGGCTGCTCTCCTTTTTCCATATTGCTGTCCACCATACCGATGTCACGGTAGACGATGCGAATATCCTGTGCGGCAGAGTGCGAATATTTCTTTGCACGCTCACCGATTTCAATCCGCTGAATGAACAACCGCAGGAGTTCGGGAGTCAGTTCATTGATGGTTCTGAACCGCTTTGCCTTTTCAATAAAAGCCTCCACGTTTGCCGCCGATGCTTTCAACTTAGCCAACCGTTCCTGTTTTACAGGAATAGCTTCCTCCAGCGTTTTCTGTTCGGCGTTGTAGTCAGCAGATAGCCTGCGGAATTGCTCATTGGTAATGCGGCCAAGGACATTGTCCTCGTAGAGCCGCTTGAACAGAGCGGTGAGTTCATCGCTTCTTCTCTGCATGGTATCCAATTCTCTTTGCAGAGCATTGATCTCCTGTCGGAGCTCGGCGCTGTTTTTTGCGTTGATATAGGACGCAAACTGTCGCTCCTTCATTCTGGCATAGTGGGTAACTCTGCGCAGGTCATCCAAGACAACCTGTTTCAAATCAGATTCTCGGATCTGATGCGGCGTGCAGTATTTCTTCCCCTTTTTGCCGTAGGTATAGCACTTGAGATGGAACTGGGAGCGCTTGATGGCCTCAGTTCGGTACAGCACCATGGTCTTACCGCAGTCAGCACAGAAGACAAGACCTGCGAACATATTAGGCTCGTCCATGTGTTTGGGAGGTCTGCGCTTGTGAGCGCGCACATCCTGAACAATATCCCAGAGTTCCTGTGTGATCAACGGCTCGTGAGTATTCTTGACAATGACCTGCTCGCTTTCAGGCGTATCCACTCTGGTTTTGTTCTTGTAGGAGATGGTGGAACTCTTTTGCAGATGCGTATGACCGAGGTAGGCCTGGTTTGCGAGAATGCCTGCTATCGAGGTGCTGCTCCAACCGTAGGGACGTTGCATATCCATTCCCGCCTGTCCTTTACCATTCTTGCGGTAGTAGTAATGGGCGGGTGTCAGCACCTGATCATTTTCCAGAATGCGTGCGATTTGTTTCGGTCCCTTGCCGCCAGCGCACAGTTCGAAGATGTACCTCACGATGGGAGAGGTCTCTTCATCGGGAATGATTTCCTTACTGTCTAAAGCTCGCTTCTTGTAGCCATACGGCGCTTTGCCGCCATAGCGTTCACCACGTTCGGCCTGCATCCGCTTGATGGCACGCACCTTTTTACTGGTGTCCTTGGCATGGAGTTCGTTTGCCCAGTTGCGGATGGGATTGAAATCGGTGCTGCTTGCCACCAGAGAATCCACTCCATCATTGACCGCAATGAAGCGTACTCCCTTTTGCGGGAAGTAGATTTCCGTATAGTAACCCACCTGCAGGTACTCACGACCGAGTCGGCTGAGGTCTTTGACGATCAGAGTTTCCACCTCGCCATTTTCAATCATCTCAATGACCTTCTTCCAGGAAGGCCGCTCGAAGTTTGTGCCGGAGTAGCCATCATCAGCAAGGAATATGACATTCTCAAAGCCGTTAAAATCGTTTTCTTGACCCAAACGAAAGCCCAGCGGAGCGGGTTTCGTTTGGAACTGAGGAGCAAGGGAACGGCACTCGGAATACCCTCTCCCGCAGGGTGTTCCGAGTACAGTGGACTTTGCTCCGAAGTGGGTCCGGGCTTCTGCCCGGAATGTGTGCGGAAGGCGGGCAGCGGCATTGCCGCAGACCAGACAAACGCGATGCTGGCCACCTCTAAAGAGGTGATTTTTCTCTCTGCCGTAACCCTCCGCAGAAACGGGCCACAAACGAGCTTTCGTACTGCTGCGGGTGTTTACTCCACCTCGCCGGGAAAGCCCCGCAAATCGCCTCCTGTGGCCTCGACAGGGTCGCAAGTGCCGCTTTCTCCGGCGCCGGGAATATCGACACTATCGGCACGGCGCAGTTCGATGAGCCGCTTGCCGTTGCTCCTTCTGACAGAGGCGGAGATGCCGGTTTTGCTTAGAGCGTCGACGCTTTGCAGAACCAGCCGGGATACTTTCTTCGGCGTGATCTGCTCGGCACCGGCAGGGTCGATCTGCTGTGAGAGTTCGGTGGGAGTGCCGATAAATTCTGTTCTCTGTTTCATGAATTCAGAGAGTAGAAATGTGACGCGGCTCTCCAGCAGCAACGGCTGCACCCTGCTGTCGCTGACTACCACCCAGATATTTTCCTCGCCGCGCTTCAGTTCGATCTCACGATACTCAATGTCCCGCCCGATGCAGGAGAGCTTCGCACGACCACTTCCGCGCTTGTCCTCCACCAATGTGAAGCTGGAATCCACCGCACCGCTGATGGCGGTAGTGCCGGAGATGCGGCTGAACACATCCTCCGCCGGTTCCTTCCGCAGATGGTGGATCAGCAGGATGGCGATGCCGTGTTCATCCGCGATCTGCTTCAGCACAGACAGGTCACGGTAGTCGTTGGCATAGGTGTTGTCGTAACCGGTGCCGCGGATGAGCTGCAGCGTGTCGATGATAATCAGAGAGGTGTCCGGATGCTCCTTGAGGAAGTTGGTCAGCTGTTCCTCCAGACCTTTTCCGAGGATAAAACTCTCGGTGCTGAAATGGACGTTGGCGGGAGCGTCCTCGGTGATCTCGTACAGACGATTCTGAATGCGGAGCGCGGAATCCTCCAGCGCGAGATAGAGTGTGGTGCCTCCTTTGGTGGGCATCCCCCAGACCGGGTCACCCCTGGCCACCGTCACCGACAGCCACAGCGCCAACCATGACTTACCTACCTTCGGTGAGCCCGCCAGGATATGCAGTCCCTGAGAGAGCAGCGAGTCTACCACGAAGTTCAGCGGCTTCAGCGGTTGGCTCATCAGGGTTGCGCCGTCGATGGTGCGCAGATGTTTTTCGTTTTGTTTCATGTAGTACCTCCGAATAAAAAAGTAGAGGTGAAGCTGTACGCCTCACCCCTCTGCTTGTATTGTGGAGGAAAACATGGTATTCTTATAAAAAGCATGGACAGATTAAAAGTCAGGTAGGACAAATTACTGAGAGGAGGGTGCTTATGGAAATGGAAGGCAACATCGTATTCTATACTTACGGCAGCACCCTGGAACTGAACGGTCAGCAGTTTGAAGCTGGAAAGCTGACCGAGGATCTGCTGAATCTGTCGCCCGATGACTACCATCCCATGCACGAACGGATGACGCGCATCCGCACTTTTGCGACGGCCTATGAGCACACCAAAGACTCTGAACTCTGGTGGAAGCTGAATGATGAGATGGATGCGCTCTGTCAGGAGCTGCGCCGATACACGGTATTCCGCCTGTTGCTGGACGAGAGTGATGACGCTTTCTTTTCTGTGATCCGTGAAGTCACAGGACAATTCAGTTTATTCCCTCCGGAGAAACACGAACCGCCGGAGGATGAACAAATAGAGCGGCTCAGAGCAGCCACGGAAAAATTCTTTGCACTTAATGAGGCAGACACCGCACCGGAAGAGGATGGTCCATGGAGACCATTTGACCTGTTTCGCCCCAGCGAGGCTGACGCGGAGATGGGTGAAACATTTTATTACGAGATGTTCCGCCTTCTTGGTGAGACCGAAGGGACCTGGGATACATACAAAAAGCATATCGACCGCTATGATATGTACCTCCACGACATCCGTGCGTTCAACGGCACGATCCGGAATTTTATCAAGTTCGCCATCTCTAAGTTGAAGACCAACGGACCTGAAAGCTATGCGGAGGCTCTCTACGGTTTCTATAACGATGACCGCATCGCGGAGAAGCTGATCATCAATCCCATCACCAGCTACGGCGACTGTTATACGAGACACGATCAATATATGCTCTCCTATGTGCCGCGGGAGCTGCCGGATGGTTCAGTCGCCATCTGTCAGGAGCATGTGACGGACAGCTTGCAGGCGCTGATGAAGGCGGATTATATGCTGGCTCTGAACAGCGGGCACAACATCCGCCGCTGTATCATCTGCGGAAAATATTTCATGCTGAAAAACGGTGTTCACGCATTGTACTGTGAAGGTGCCTGCCCTCATGCTCCCGGCTATACCTGCCGGCAGTTCGGCACGGTGGAAGTTCAGAAAGAGCTTTCCAGAGATATCCCAAAGGTGAAGGTCAAGCTGACCGCCTTTTCCCGCATCACGAAGGATATGCAGAGAGGTGCCATCTCCCAGGAGGACGCCAGACGAGCCAAGGACTATGTGCGAGACCTGCTCTACGATGCTCTGCGTGATCCGGAAGTCTCGGTTGAGAGTTTTACAGAGAAGATAGCTGCCGAGCGAGTCTATAAATTCTGTCAGATCAACCGGCTATCCAAGCCCAGGGGCCGTCCACCGAAGCCAACGGCGGGTGAGGTTCCATGACCAATGAGGAACTGGTCCGTCTATATTATGACGGCGATGAGGACGCTCTGAACAAGCTGTACCGCAGGAACCTTGGCCTGATCCGGAGCATCGCCAAGGAAGCGGCCAAAGAGTTCAACTGCCTGCACATGGACAGCGACCGACCGGAGGAGTTTTCCGATTATACGAAGGCGATTCTGGATGACCTTTGCGGTGAGGGTGCGCTGGAGTTTCTGACACGGCTTCAGAGCAGAGAGTATGATGAGAGCCGGGCCATGCTGACCACCTACCTGTATCCCCATCTGAAAGGGCGGATGACACGCTGGCTGGAGCGGAGCATCGGCAATCTGGCTCTGAGCAAAGACGATATGGAGGCCGTTCGAAAGGCACAAAAGATGTACCGTTCGGATTGGTGCAGCATCGACGAAATTGCGGAAAAGATGAATATCGACAGTGCAGAGGTCACCCGGCATATCCGCTACAACACCCATTTTCTCGGCGTGTATGACCTTGTACCGGAGGACTATGACGACGATCCCTTTGAGCGGCTGATGCCTGGGAAGCTCTCTGCTCCGGCGGAGCGGATCGTGTATCGAAGGGTCAGCGTAGAGCTGTTCCGTGAGATGTTTGATGCCCTGCCGAAGAAGGACAGGGACATCCTCGGCAAGCTCTACGGCATATTTGGATTCGAAAAGACTTCACTGAAAGAAATCGGTATGTACCACATGATGAAGGAATCGGCGGTGGAAAAGGCAAAGGACCGTGCCATCAAAAAACTGGAGAAGGCTTATCCAGGCAGCAAACTTCAGCTTTGGAAATCTGTCCATCGGTTGATGCGGCGACCGATCCCGCCACTGGATGATGATACCGAGCTGCGGGTCCAATTCCTCAGGTATGTTCATGCGCTGGCGGAGGTCTATGGTGTGCTGAATGAGACTACCACAGATGAGAAATAACTACCCAAAGGAAAAGGCCAGGCGGTACGAATTGATTTCGTATCGCCCGGCCTTTTGTCATCCTATTTCGCTATCCGCTATCCGTTATCGGATAATGAGCTTTCCCTCGAAAATCATTGACTTTAAAATATTCAGGTTGTATAATAGCAAAAAATGAATATGTTTCCGAGCCGTGGAGCCTAAGGCAACTGCTATGGTTTGCGGCCGATTCTGTGAAGTTATTTCGCAGGTCCCAGAGTTATGTTGGAAACGGCATAGCTTTCCGTATTTGAGAAGGAGACAGCACGATCATGGACATGCCCTACGGGTTTGCCCGTTTAGGTTCGTAGTTTTACGCCAGACTGTCTTCTTTAAGACAGTCTGTTTTTTTGTTTTCAAATAGAAAACGGCCGGGCTGGTACCCCGACCGTTTCCTATAAAAGTGGAGAACACCGTTATCGGCGTGTCCCGCAATCACAATGATAACGGTTTTCTCCCGAAAAATCAACAAAAGGAGAAAACAAAACATGAACACCAGAAAAATCCTCGCACTACTTCTTGCTTTCGTTATGGCTCTTTCTCTCTGTGCCTGCGGCAGCAACAGTACTCCCGCTGAAAGTACCCCGCCTGCTTCTGAAAATGTAAAGCCCAATGAAAATGGCCAGCCCGAAGTCGAGCCCGTAGAGCTCATCGTTTTCGCCGCCGCATCCATGACCGAAACCCTCACCGAACTGGGCAACAAGTACATGGAAGCCAACGAAAACGTTACCATCGTCTTTAATTTTGACTCTTCCGGCACTCTGAAAACACAGATTCAGGAAGGTGCCGATGTCGATATATTCATTTCTGCCGGTCAGAAGCAGATGAACCAGCTGGATATTAACGCCTCCGCTGAGGTTAATACCGACGGTCTGGACTTCGTTCTGGCTGATACCCGTTTCAACATTCTTGAAAACAAGGTCGCTCTTGCTGTGCCTGAAGGCAATCCGGCTGGCATCAATTCCTATGATGATCTGATTGCCGGACTGAAAGACGGCTCCATCATGCTGGCCATGGGCAACTCCGACGTTCCTGTTGGTCAGTATACCCAGAAGATCCTGAAATATTTTGAGCTTGTCGAGGGAGATCTGGCCGCCGCTGGCGTCATCACCTACGGCTCCAATGTTAAGGAGGTCACCACTCAGGTCAGTGAGGCTACCGTTGACTGCGGCATCATCTATCAGACCGATGCCTTCTCTGCCGGTCTCACCGTTGTGGACACCGCCACCGCAGAGATGTGCGGTCAGGTTATCTACCCCGCCGCTGTTATGAATATTTCCAAGAATGTGGACGCAGCAAAGGCTTTCTTGGAATACCTTACTTCTGCCGAAGCCGATGCCGTGTTTGAGAACGTCGGCTTTACCCCCGTTGCTTAATCCATATCATCTACAAGGAGAACGATTATGAGAATCAGCGCACGAAATCAGTTTAAGGGTACCATTCTGTCCATCGATGCCGGTGCAGTCAATGGCATCGTAAGAATTGACATTGGCGGCGGCAATATTGTGAGCTCCACGATTTCTATGAATGCAATTAAGGAACTTGGTCTGGAAGTAGGCAAAGAAGCCTATGCAGTAGTAAAGGCTACCTCTGTCATGGTCGCTGTGGACGATTAATGCTGCATTTGACCATGCAGACCTTTCGACGTATTACACAGTTCAAATTTTAGGGCGGGGCATCGCGCCCCGCCCTGTCTCCATTGCAAAGGAAGTGACAACGATGGATTGGTTTCCACTTTATAACTCGATTCGTATTGCAAGCATTAGTACGATCATCATCTTTTTCGTGGGCATTTTTGCAGCTTACTATATTGCAAAAGCACCCCGGTGGATCAAGGGCGTCCTCGATGTGTTGCTTACCCTTCCTCTCGTTTTGCCCCCCACCGTGGTGGGATATCTGCTCCTGCGTATACTTGGCCCCAAACGGCTGATTGGATCATGGATTCTGGAAGTGTTCGGTGTAAAACTGACCATGACCTGGTGGTCTGCTATTTTCGCTACCGTGGTAGTGATCTTCCCCCTCATGTACCGCACTGCACGTGGCGCATTTGAGTCCTTTGATGAAACTTTAGCCTATTCGGGACAGAGCCTTGGTCTGTCCAATACATATATTTTTTGGCGTATCCGTATGCCATATTGCAAACAGGGCATTTTGGCCGGTACGGTACTTGCTTTTGCCCGTGCTTTGGGTGAGTACGGAGCCACCAGCATGATCGCCGGATATACTCCCGGACGTACCGCTACCATTTCTACAACGGTCTATCAGTTGTGGCGCACCAACGATGATGCACTGGCCTTCAAATGGGTCATGGTCAATATGGCCATTTCCTTTGTGGTGTTGCTGGCAGTTAATATGCTGGAGAAGAAAAACTCTGCCTCGAACGCAAAAGGAGGCCGCTGAGATGTCGATTTTCGTTGATATTGAAAAGAGGCTGGGCTCCTTTTTCCTTAAAGTCAAGTTTGAAGCAGACAATGAAACTTTGGCTCTTTTGGGAGCCTCCGGCTGCGGCAAAAGCATGACCCTAAAATGCATTGCGGGAATTGAAAAACCGGACAAGGGCCGTATTGTGGTGGACGGTATCACGCTGTTCGATTCTGAGAAGAAGATCAACCTCTCCCCGCAGGAACGGCATGTGGGCCTAATGTTTCAGAACTATGCCCTGTTCCCCAACATGACCGTGCTGGAGAACATTCGCACCGGTGCAAAGCGGGAAAAGGACAAAAATAAGCGAGAAAATTCTGTACGTCAGATTATGGACAGCTTTGGCCTTGCGGATTTGGCGAACCATTATCCGCACCAGCTCTCCGGAGGTCAACAGCAGAGAGTGGCTCTGGCCCGTATTTTGGTGTCTGATCCGCGCATTTTGCTGTTAGATGAACCTTTTTCTGCCTTAGACAGCCACTTGCGTTTTCGTTTGGAGCAGGAGGTTCGCAGTGTGATCCGTTCCTTTGGAAAGACAGTGCTTTTAGTTTCCCATGACCGGGATGAGGTATATCGCATGGCAGACAGCATTGCGGTAATGAATGACGGCAGGATCGAGGCTTGCGGCGAGAAAAAGGCGGTGTTTGCAGCGCCCGGGACGAAAACCGGTGCTATGCTGACTGGATGTAAGAATATTTCCAGAATAGAAAGAATTGCTCAGAATCGAGTCTACGCGGCTGACTGGGGTATAGAGCTTTCCGTAAAGGGTTTTACCGAGGATACTCGCTACATTGGTATTCGTATGCACGATGTTTGTCCGGGCAACAGGGAAAATGCAACGCTATGTAAAGTGGTGGAAGTGATTGAAAATCCTTTTTCAGTGACGGTCATGCTTTGCCCTGTTGGAGTGGAAGATACAACGCCCATCGGCTGGGAAACAGAAAAAGAAATCTGGGAGAAATATCGGGCCGATGAATTGCGCATGAGTCTGCCCATGGAATCTCTTTTGTTGTTGGAGGATGATAGAAATGTTTGAAAATCCTTGTTTTGAGCGTGCATGTGATCTGCTGCTGTCCCAAGTTTCGGCAGTAGGCATGGAGCAGGTACCCTTGTCCGAATGCGGCGGACGGGTTCTGGCGCAGGATCTGATTGCACAGGAAAATGTACCGGCCTTTGACCGCTCTCCTTATGACGGCTATGCAGTTCGCGCAGACGACACAGCCTTCGCTGCAAAGGAACACCCCGTGACACTTCGTGTATTGGAAGAAGTACCTGCGGGAGCGGTTCCCACACAGGCTGTTGTATCCGGAACAGTCACAAAGGTGCTTACCGGAGCGCCTATTCCCAACGGAGCGGATGCGGTGATCATGTATGAAAAAACTGTTTTCACCGATGAAACCGTTACACTGTTTGCTCCTGTAAAGCCCGGAAGCAATATTGTACGCACCGGCGAGGATATCAGCAAAGGTGCGGTTCTCGCCAAGTGCGGAACTGTGATCGACTCCGGTCTGGCCGGTACGCTGGCAGCACAGGGAGAAGCGATGCCCTTGGTATACAGAAAGCCAAAGGTTGCGCTGCTTTCCACCGGCAGTGAGTTGGTGGAGGCCGACGATGCACCCGGTGCCGGAAAAATCAGAAACTCCAATCGATATATGCTGGAGGCAGCCCTGAAGCAGATAGGATGTGAACCGGTATATCTTGGGATTGCAGGTGACAGTGTTGCAGATATTTCCGCACGGCTGAATGAGGGGCTTGCGGAATGCGATGCCGTTGTGACTACTGGCGGTGTATCCGTGGGCGACTATGATTTGACTCCCGCTGCTATGGAGCGCTGCGGTGCAGAAATCCTCTTCCGGGGTGTGGATATGAAACCCGGCATGGCTTGTGCCTATGGAGTAAAGGAGGGGAAACTGATTTGTGGTCTCTCCGGCAATCCGGCATCTGCACTGACCAACTTTTATGCTGTTGCTTTGCCTGCGCTAAAGAAGTTGACTGGTCGAAACACTTATCTGGCGCAGGAAATTCAAATCAAGCTTTCCAACAGTTTTCCTAAAAAAAGTCCCAAAACACGATTCCTGAGAGGAAAACTGGAATTAAAAGACGGTGCTGTCTGGATGGAACTCCCCAAGGATCAGGGTAATGTTGTCCTAAGCAGCACGATTGGTTGTAATGTGATGGCTTTGGTCCCTGCAGGCAGCGGGCCGCTTGAAGCTGGAATTGTTCTGAAAGGATTTTTGCTATGAAGAAAATCAGATTGGAAGATGCCGTCGGCATGGAACTTTGCCATGACATAACGGCTATGTATGATGGATTTAAGGGTGCTGCATTTAAGCGGGGACACATTATTTGCGAGGAAGATATTCCCAAGCTGCTGGATTACGGCAAGCAGACCGTATTTGTCTGGGAAGAAAACGCCGGAGATATCCACGAGGAGGATGCTGCCCGCCGCATGGCGGCTATGGCACCGGTGGAAGGAGCCTATTATACCGAACCTTCTGAGGGAAAGGTGCTGCTCATGGCAGAGGAACGTGGTATGTTCCGTGTAGACACCGAACTTCAGAGAAAGCTCAACTCCATCGGTGATATTACCATCGCTTCTTTTCCCGATCATTACCCGGTGGAAAAAGGCACCCGCCTTGCCTCCATGCGAATCGTCCCGCTGGTTACGCAGGAGGAGCAGATCGTTGAAGCTGAAAAACTCTGCAAAGGGAAAAAGCTCTTTGACCTGCGGCCTTATCAGCATAAGAAAATCGGCGTGATCATTACTGGCAGCGAAGTATACCACGGACGTATCAAAGACAAATTCGAACCTGTTGTCCGTAAAAAAATGGAGGCTTACCCCTCTGAAATCGTGGGCGTCACCATCTGTGACGATGATTTGGACATGATCGTTGATGCAGCAAAGCAGCACCTTGAAAACGGAGCAGACTTTTTGATTTTTACCGGCGGTATGTCAGTAGATCCGGATGACCTTACCCCTACCGCCATCCGTGCGCTGGGTGCTGATGTGGTCAGCCACGGTGTTCCTTCCCAGCCGGGCAATATGACACTGGTAGCCTATCTGGGCGAGGTGGCGATTCTGGGCGTCCCGGGTGCTGCCATCAGCCTGCCCACTACGATTTTTGATGTGCTGCTTCCCCAGATTTTCGCTGGGGACAAGCTCACAAAAGAGGAGCTGATCAATCTGGGTGACGGCGGCCTCTGCCAGCTCTGCAAGCCCTGTCATTGGCCTAACTGCACCTTTGGAAGGTATTGATATGGTTGATACATACGGAAGAGACATCTATTATCTGCGTCTTTCAGTGACAGACCGGTGCAACCTGCGCTGTCGATATTGTATGCCTGCTGACGGCATTTGCAAAAAGAGTCATCTGGAAATGCTGACAGAAGATGAGATGATTATGGCTGTTCAGGCAGCTGCATCGTTGGGTATACGCAAGCTCAGATTGACCGGCGGCGAACCGTTGGTGAAGAAAAATATCCTGTCCATCTGCGAGCGAAGCGCCGCTGTTGAGGGAATCAATGAAGTCTGCATGACAACCAATGGTGTTCTGTTGCCGAAGATGGCCAAGGATCTCAAGGCCACAGGTGTTGACAGATTAAACATCAGTCTGGATACTTTGAACCCGGATAAATATGCCTATATCACGCGTATCGGAACCTTGGGGCAGGCAATCAGGGGAATTGAGGCAGCGCTGGAGGCAGGTTTTCAAAAGTTGAAAATCAACGCTGTTTTGATTGGCGGTTTTAACGATGATGAGATACCCGCTCTTGCCGAACTGTCCAGACGCTATCCTGCTGATGTGCGCTTTATTGAGCTGATGCCCATGACAGAGAATGAAGAATTCGGACAGCAGGCCTATGTACCGGGTTCAGCCGTGCTTGCTGCGTTGCCCGAACTGACGGAAGCAGAACAGAATGACGGCGTTGCCAAGCTGTACCGTCTGCCGGATGCGCAGGGGAACATTGGTCTAATCAGCGCGGTCAGCAGCCATTTTTGCGCCGCCTGCAACAGAATTCGTCTGACCGCAGATGGGAAATTGAAGCCCTGCCTACATTCCGATCAGGAATATTCCATCAAAGGTCTGGATTTTGATAGAATGCGCAAAGAAATGCAACGGGTCATTCTGTCCAAACCTGCCTGCCATGCGCCATTGTCTGCCGCAGAGCGCAGCAATGCCGGACGCAGCATGAATCAGATTGGAGGCTAATACATGACCAACATTCCTGTTATTGCCTTCGCAGCCTATTCTGGCACAGGCAAAACTACCCTCATTGAGAAACTGGTCTGCGAATTGAAAAATCGTGGACTGCGGCTTGCTGTTATCAAGCATGACGGCCATAAGTTTGAGATTGATCATGAAGGAAAGGACTCCTGGCGTTTTGCCAAAGCGGGAGCTGACATCACCATGATCAGTTCAGCTGAAAAGACTGCTTATGTCGAATACGGCGAACTAAGTTTGGAGCAGCTGTTGGGCATGGTGCACGGCGTGGATCTGATTTTGGTGGAGGGTTACAAGAATAAAAATCTGCCCCAGATCGGCATCGCCCGCGCTGCTACCGGTAAGGGATTCCCTTTTGAACCGGAGCATTTCATCGCCTTGGTGACTGACATGGAAATGGATACAGACATTCCCTGCTTTGGCTTGGAAGACATTTCCCCCATTGCTGATTTTATTTTGGAGAGAACTGCCGTGAAGAATGCCAACGATTTTACCCACTTCAACGAAGAAGGTCGTGCCAAAATGGTTGATGTGGGAGAAAAACCGGAATCCCGACGCACAGCAATCGCCGCTGCAAGAGTGCTGGTCAACAAAAACACTTTTGGCTTGATTCGTTCCGGCGGAATGAAAAAGGGCGATGTTCTCACCGTTGCCCAAATTGCCGGTGTTATGGGCGCAAAGCGGACGCCCGACCTGATTCCCATGTGCCACCCCATTCTGATTGACGGAATTGACCTGTCCCTGCATCTGGACGAGGTGCAGTGCAGTGTGGAAATCGAAGCTACTGTGTCCTGTGATGGGCGAACCGGCGTGGAAATGGAAGCACTGACCGCCGTGTCCACCGCCGCTCTGACAGTCTACGATATGTGTAAAGCCGTCCAGAAAGATATGGTTATCACCGACATTCGTCTGCTGCAAAAGACCGGCGGTGTACATGGAGATTTTCAAAGGGAGGAAACCATATGAGCTATTCAGCAGCAGTTATTACGATCAGCGACAAAGGCGCTCGCGGAGATCGTGTAGATACCAGCGGCCCCGCCATCTGCGCCATTTTAGAGAGCAAAGATTGGAATATTGCCTATACCGGCATCATCCCCGATGAAAAAGAGCAGATCAAATCTGAGCTTATTAAGTGCGCCGATGATATGAATGTCAATCTCGTTCTCACCACCGGTGGCACAGGTTTTTCTCCCAGAGACATCACCCCCGAAGCAACTCTTGAGGTCATTGAGCGCAGGACACCTGGTATTCCGGAGGCAATGCGGGCAGAGAGCCTGCGCATCACCCCCAAGGGATGTCTGTCTCGTTCCGAGGCTGGTATCCGTGGGCGAACACTTATCATCAATCTCCCCGGCAGCGAAAAGGCGGCAAAGGAAAACCTCATGGCAGTGATCGCCCCTGTGGAGCATGGTTTAGAGATGCTGCTGGGCAGCGGCTCCGCCGACTGCGGGGAACCTCACCATCATCACCACAAGAAAAAGGCCCCTTCCATGGACGAATGGCTGCGGGAGGCTAAGGCTGATCCTTCTGCAAGTAAAGTCGGTATGTATCTGACCCATAATGGTGTTGTGCGGGGAACGGCTAAAGCTCAGGTGCGCAATGGAGCAGATAACACTACGCCTGTGACCGGCATGGTTTTTTCCTACGACCAAGAAAAAGTAGATGCCGCCGTAGCTGAAACATACAAGCTGGACGGGATTTATTATGTCCGTGTGTGGCTTAACAAGGGTGAGCTTAAAGTCGGTGACGATATTATGTTTGTCCTGATTGGCGGCGACATTCGGCCACATGTCGTTGCGGCTCTGGAACACCTTGTTGGCACGCTAAAAAGCCAGTGTGTTTCTGAATCTGAAAGGTTTGAAACAATTTAATTATAGTTAAAGCAGTTTTATTAAAAAAAGTGTCCGCAAGTCATCATTTTGATAACCTGCGGACATTTTTTGTTTGCCCCGTACCAGCTTTATGCCCATGGTTCACAAATTGTACCTATGGGAAGTAACACTTCTGGGATTGTGGCTTTTTTATATCCGCCGGACGAGAACCGGGGCGGGCGTGCCATGGCACGGCCGCCCCGGTTTGTGGTTATCCTCAGGCAAACAAGTTTTTCGCCTGGGTGTAATTGAACACCGGCCCTTCCAGACAAACATAGGTTTCGTTGATCTTGCAATGGCCGCACTTGCCCACCGCGCAGGACATCTTGCGTTCAAAGGACACCCAAATTTTGTCCTCCGGCACGCCGTGTTTCAAGCACTCCAGCGCGGCAAAATGCATCATGGCCGGCGGCCCGACGATAACCACATTGTAGTCTTCAAATTCGGCAAAGGGGATCTTGCCGATGTGGGCGGTGACCATACCGGTTTCAAAACCGGGAGCGCTGGAATTGTCCAGCGTGGTAATGGTGTGAAAGACTTTTTTGAACTTTTCCAGTTCCTCGGTAAACAGCACACATTCGGCATCCTTAAACCCGGCGATCAGATGGACGCCTTTCACCTCGTCCATGTGGTCATAGAAGTAGTTGAGCGTCGTCTTGACGGGCGCCATACCGGTACCGCCGCAGATGACCACCAGATCCTTGCCCTTGAACCGCTCCACTGGGAAGGGCTTGCCATAGGGGCCGCGCATAAACAGGGTGTCACCCTCGTTCAGCCCGAAAATGCCATCAGTCAGCCGGCCGATCTTGCGGATGGTAAACTCCACATAGCCCTCTCCCTTACCGCTGACCGAGATGGGCGCCTCGCCGATCTTGGGGATGGACAACTGGAAAAACTGGCCGTGATCGGTCTGCCCGTCATACTGTACCCGAAAGGTATATTCCGCACGGGTTTCCTTCAAAACGCGCAGGATCTTGTGGGGCGCAGGAAGCATGATGTTATCCATCTCACAAACCCTCCTTTTCCAGCAGCTCGGTCAAGCCGTTGACCGTGTCCAGATAGTCGATCCCCTTGGGACAACGGTCGATACAGCGGCCACAGCCCACACACATATGCGCGCTGCCGCCAAAGCGCTGACGGTAGTCATAAACCTTGTGCAACACCTTAAAGCGCATATTGGCGCCCGGAGTTTTCCGGGCCATGCCACCGCCGGCCGTCCGGGTAAAATCGTTCAGCATACAGGACGACCACACCCGGCGGCGCTCACCGTCCCGGCTGGTTTCGTCATAGATCACATCCACTGTGTCAAAGCAGGAACAGGTGGGACAGACGGTATTGCAGCCACCGCAGCCGATGCACTGCTCGTCATATTTGTTCCAATACTCCAGCTTACACACCTGGCCCAGCTGCTCGCGCCGGATCTCCGGCACACGGGCGGCACGCCGGTTTTCTGTGACACATTCGGGCGTAAAGTCGATGGGCACTTCATCGGCAAAGTACGGCAGGAAGATCTCGTCACGCACCTCCACCAGAGCGCAGATGTCGTCAATGCGCACGGCGGCGCTGTAATCCTCAGCAACATTGGTACCCATGGACACGCAGAAACAGTTGTCAAAGCTCTCCCGACATTCCAGCATGAAAATGTGCAATTTTTGGCGCATACGGCTGTAATACAGGTCACTTTGGCCGTTGTTGAGGAAAATCTGATCCAGACGGGCAATGGCGTTGATGTCGCAGGGACGGGCAAACAAAATGATGTCCCGGTCGTCCTCAAGCTGCTTGACGGTGCACTCGCTGTCCTTGAAGTAGAACATGGTCTGGGAGATGGGGTAAAAGACCTCCTTGGCGGAAAAGTGCGACTTTTCCGTGTGGATGATCTCGGCCATGTCCTCGATCTCGCCGTAGCGGATGAGATCGGCGCCCCCCGTCCCACGCTTGGGGAAACGCTTGGGAGCATAGATACGGTAATGCTCCTTGAGCCGGGCAAACACATTGGCCATGCGCTCGGCGCGCACCGAGTAGCTGGGTGCCTGCTGCAAATCGCCCGTCTTCCACACCGCAAGCAGGTCACGCTCCATGCGCAAAAAGCCCAGCGTGATGCGGGCCACCGCCTTGTAGAAATCCGTTTCGGCGTAGCGCTGCACGTCGCAGACAAAGTCATCCAGCCAGTTGAGCAGATGCGTTTCCAAAAACTCTGCCTGCGCGGCCGGGTCCTGGTGCTGCACCAACTGCGCCATATACTCCAGCTCCAGCGCCAGATGGTCCTCCATCAGATCGGCATATCCGGCCCCCTTGCCCAGACCTGCCTGGGCATAGATGCGGCATACATCCTCCCACGCCTGCTGCATAAAAATCTTCTTCGCGCTGGTGTACACCGATTCACAGGGCAGAGCCGCCTGACCCTCTGCCGAGCCGGCCGCCAGAAATACCCGGGCATAGTCCACCGCCAGATCGTCCAGCGTGCCGTCGGTGCATTGCGCCAGATAGCCTTGCAGCATGGCGTAGCCCTGGCAAAGCATTTCATCGCCAACCTGAGGAAAGCGCATCCGCTTCAGGCTCTCCAGCAAAGGCGCGTCCACCTCCACGCGGTACAGCCGGGAAAGCAGCCGGTACAACCGGACACGCTGCTGCATATCAGCCTTGGTGATCATCATACCTTGTTTGCTCCTTTCTTCCAGGCGCTGTGCTCCACGCAATCCTGCGGCAGGATATCCTTCCACTGCCCATGGCGTAGAATGTAGCGCACTGTGGGGCCGTTGCCGCAATCACGCAGCGTATGGATATGGGCCGGATCGGTCTGCGCGAGCAGTTGGGACACCGCGCTGTCGGGGTCGTTGACGTCACCGTAATGCAGCGCGCCGCCCGAGCAGTTGCGCACACAGGCCGGGGTATCACCCACGTCACGAAGCTGGACGCACAGGGTGCACTTGTCGGCCACACGCAGCTGCTGGTTCATGTGGATGCAGTCATAGGGGCAGGCGCGCTGGCAGCTGCCACAGCCGATGCACAGACCACGGTCGATCAGCACCACACCGTCGGCCTCGTTTTTATAGATCGCCCCGGTGGGACACACCGGCGTACAGGCCGGGTCCTGACACTGCTGACACAGGGCGGTCATAAAGTACATCTGCAACTCGGGATAGGTTCCGTGGGGGCCAATGGTGCAAACCTTATTGCGCCCCGGCCCCAGGGCCACGGTGTTTTCCAGCTTGCAGGCCACCTGACAGCCCTTGCAGCCAATGCAGCGGTCTACATCAATGACCATTGTGATCTGTTTCATCCGATCTGCACCTCCTTGGTGGGCTCGGCAGGAATGGGCAGCCACGGCCGGAAATCCTCGGGATGCAGCCACACGCCCTCGGGTGCGCCGTCGGCCTTGTAGACCTTGACCTGGAACGCCCGGAGGGTATAAGTACCCACCTCGGGGTTGTAAGGCCCTTCCACCCGGGTCAGCATATTGACATTCATTTCCTGCCAGCCGTGGGTTTCGCTGTGAAGCGTTTCGGGATTCCAGAAACGCTCCATAAAGACCACGCCGGGGTTAATGCCCTGCGTGACCTTGACCACGCCGCGGATCTTGCCCCGACGGGATTCCATCCAGGCCCAGTCCCCTTCCTCCACGCCGTACTTTGCCGCCGCGTCGGGATGCAGCCACATTTCGGGGGCCGGATACAGCTCACGCAGCCAGGGAATGTTGCGCAGGGTGTTGTGGTGATAGTACGGCACGCGGCCGCCGGTATACACCAGCGGATATTCCTCATCATTCAGCGGACTTTCCACCGGCTCCACATAGTAGGGCAGCGGCTCATAATCCTCGTCGGCAGGCTCCAGATCAATGGGGCTGAAGGGCCGACCGGTCCGACCGAGGGTGATCATGCTCTCCAGATAAAGCTCGCACTTTTTGGAGGGGGTAGCAAACCCATTGGGCTTGCCACCATTTTTGGGGTCGGGCTGCTCATACACATAGTAGCTGCGCCACTGATCCTTAGGCAGATACTCGATGGGTGCTTTGGCCGCAAACTCCTTCCAGCTCATGCCCAGTCGGTTGACCCAATGGCTCAAAAACTCATCCATGCTGTCCCAATAGGCCAGATCGTGCCCCATGTACTCTGCGTCAAAGGCCTTGGCGCAGGCTTCGTGTCCCAGCTCGCCGCAACGTTTGGCCAGCTTGGACCAGAACAGCGTTTCGTCCATGGTCTCCCACAGGTGGGTCACCTGCTGCCGGGCCACCAGCGTATTGCAGGTTTCCACCAACATATCGGTCTCCAGCCATTCCTGCGCAGGGATGAGAATGTCGGCATAGGCCGAGAAGGAGGTGGGATACATATAAACATGGGCGATAAAGTCCAGCTTGTGGATGGCCTGTTCCCATTTCTGGCTGTCGGCCGTAGCGCCCAACTTGTTGCCCGAGCGGTCGATCCACACCCGGGGCTGATAGGGCTTTCCGGTCAAAATGGCGTCCAAAACGCTTCCGGGGTGTCCGGCCCACCAGATCCCCAATCCCTTGTGCGCTCTGCCGCCCAGCCGTTTTTTCAGCTGCTCGTTGGGCAGACGGCTGGCCGCTACGGGAACGGGGTAGTTGGGCATATCAAAGCAGCCACTGGTACGGAAGCGCTGCATGAGCGCTCCGGGACGCTCCACATTGCCCAGCAGCAGATCCAGCGTCGCCGCGCCCATGGCGGCCTGCACCGAGTTGGGCGTCTGGTCGGTGGCCACGCCGATGGCCAGACCACTGGGGGTATTCTCTGCAAAGATGCGGATGGCCTGCTCGATCTTGTCCGCCTGCAGCCAGCACAGCTCAGCCACCTTTTCCAGCGTGTACTCCTCGCACCGCTCCCACAGCAGCTGGAAGCCGGTCTTGCAGCGGCGCCCGTCCACCACAAACTCCCCCTCCAGCACAGGCTGCAGGGCATCGTCCCACGGATAGGGCAGCGGCTTGGCGCTGTTGGTCTTGCTGTCCCAGACCATAAAGGTGTCGGGCTGGCCGGGCTGCTGGCTGACCTGCGCACGCAGCTGCATCTTGGTTTCCACATCCACCAGATAGGGCAGGTTGGTCCATTTCATGACGAACTCGGCGTCATACAGCTTATGCTCCAGAATGTAGCGGATCCAGCCCAGTTCCAACGCCACATCGGTACCGGGACGGATGGGAAGCCACACATCGGCCTTAGCTGCATCAGGGGTGAATCGGGGGTCGATCACCACCGTCTTGACCCCCTTGGCACGCAGGTCGGCCACCATGCCGCCGCCCGAGGCCGGGCAGGAATAGGAGGGGTCAGTGCCCCATAGCACCAGCGCCTTGATGGGGGTGTCCTCGGTAAAGTAAAGCTCCAGCGCATTGGAATCGGCAATGCTGGGGTCCATGCCGCCGTACATCATAGTATAGGCCACCACACGGGGCAGGTAGCACTGGGCACAGCCCGGCTCAAACCAGTTGGGTGTGCCGAAAATATTGCAGAAGCGAGCGATGGACCAGATCTCCGGGTTACCGCCGCCGCCGGTGGAGCAGAACACGGCCTCGGCGCCGTACTGCTCCCGCGTTTCCATGAGCTTGGTGGCAATAGTGGTCAGCGCCTCATCCCACGAGATGCGCTTCCACTTGCCGCTGCCCCGCTCGCCTACCCGCTGCATGGGATATTTGTTGCGGTTGGGGTGATACAGCGCCTGAATACCGGCCAAACCCTTGGCGCACATGCGCCCCTTGCTCATAGGATCTTCCGGGTTGCCGCGCAGACTGACCACTCTTCCGTTGCGCACGGTGGCCAACACGCCGCAATTGGCGATGCAGGCACGGCAGGCCGTTTTGACCACTCGAGTTTCATTCTCGCCGCAGCCTTTACAGGGCGCACCGGCAGTCAACACGCCCACATCCTCGGGTACACCGTCCAGCCCGGTAATGCCCAGAGCTGCGCGATAGTCCCGGATGCCAAATGCTTGCTCCATACGTTTCCTCCCTTCTCCCATTTCCATGGGAGAGATTGATTCACTTTATTTTCTGCTGGGTGGTACTGCGGATGGACTCAATGTGACGGCACATGGTGTCCAACGCGGTTTGCTCTTCCCCATCGGCGATGGCCTGCACCAGTCGGCGGTGAAAGTCCAGCGAATCGCGGTACTTTTCCGGCGTGCGGCCGTACGTGCTCTCATACAGGCCCATATCAGTACCAATGGTGTGCATG
Source organism: Oscillospiraceae bacterium (assembly GCA_045602885.1). Taxonomy (GTDB): domain Bacteria; phylum Bacillota; class Clostridia; order Oscillospirales; family Oscillospiraceae; genus JAJPXI01. The sequence goes on along the minus strand of JAZSCJ010000092.1, from coordinate 32,666 downwards.
ATGTTGACAAACTGAATGTAAAACTCATTGTGGGACGCGGCGGCACACTGCAGGTGGAACAGATCGTCCTGTTTCAGCATATAAGCAAGGGTCTTTTCCCCGTTGATATACGCCGGCACATCCTGCTCCATTTGCTCCACCAGTTCCCGTAACGCGGCCAGATCAGCCGCCGTGGCATTCCGGGCCGCCAGGCGTGCGGCCGCGCCCTCGATCAAGGAGCGTGCCTCGAACAGATCGTTGGCCAGCGAGTGGTCCAGCATGGTATAGGTGTGCAGGATACGCCCCAGCACATCGGGAGAAAATGCGGCAATAAAGTTGCCCTCTCCGTGGCGCTTCTCCACGATGCCCATGGCCGCCAGCGCACTGATCCCCTCCCGCAGCGGGACACGGGAAATACCCAGCGATTCGGCAAACTCACGCTCACCGGGCAGACAATCGCCCTGCTTGAGCTCCCCCCGGTCGATGCAGCCCAGCACATGATCCACCACCTGCTGGCTGACGCTGGTTTTTTGAATGGGTGTTGCCATACAACTGCTCCTTTGAATAAGTGGTATAGTGGTAATACCACTATACCACTTATGTTTTTTTCTGTCAATCTTCAAACAAACATCCCCCGGCGCAATGCGCCGGGGGATGTCATTGGATTTGTAGGTTACTGTTTTCTCACGGCCGGGAGCATACGTATTCTGCCGATCATTCCTCCATGTCCCGCCGTCTGCGGATCTCCTCGCGCTGCGCTTGAAGGATCTCACGTTGCAGCTGATCCTCCATACGGGTCGTCAGACCGTAAAACTGACAGCCGTAAATGTTTCCGATGATGCCTTCCTTCTTCCACTGTATGCTGCACTTAAAGGCATACCGCTCGTCGGAGGCGATACGGAAGTTGCTCAGCTGAACCTCGTCATCCACCTGATAATCGGTCGTACAGCGGATGCGCGCACCGCCCACGCTGATGTCCATTACCTGGCAGTCCACCTCTCTTCGCGTGGTTTTGGAGTTGGCGCCGCTGAGAAACTTTATGGTGGCATCCCTGCGGATGTTCTGTCGATACGCGTTGCGTCGCTCGGCCTCATTGTGAATGCGCAGCCGACCGATGCGCAAAAAGGCGCGGCCGCCGCCGTAAACTACGCCGGCCAGGGCAAAGAAATCCGAATCGGATGTTCTGCCCCGCAAACCGACGCTTTCATGGGGTTCTACCTCAGGAAACCCCTCTCCACCCGAAACCGGACCGACACAGACCTCATTTTCCTCAAAATCAATGACCGTGCCTAAAATTCGCTTGTCATCCTCACCGATGGCCACTTCCACCGGCATACCCCGGTACACGCCCAGGTTTTCGCAAAAGTTTTCACTCATTCGGCACAATCATCCTCTCTGCGCGCGGATGTTATCTGCGCGGTCAGCTTGTCAAAATTCGATGCAAGATCACGGCCATCTCCGCACGGCTGATGCACTCGGCAGGATTGAGACAACCGTTGTTGTCGCCCCGCACAATACCCATCTGCACCATGGCTGCCATGGAAGCCTTGAAATCCGCACTCACCTGATCTGCGTCAGCAAAGCGATTGAGCACCGATACCGACACATAAGGCACTTCATGTCCCATGGCCCGCAAGGCCCGGTAGGCCATTTCAAAGGCACTTTGACGACTGATCTCCAACGTGGGGTAATACTTCCCCTGATAGCCTTCGGAAATGCCCAACTGCGTAGCCGCCGCAATGGCCTCGGCATAGTAACTGTTTTGCGGCACATCGGAATAATTCACCGGCGTACCATTGCCGCTAAACTGCAGGGCACGATAGAGCATCAGCGTGTAATCGCCGCGGCTGATATTCTGCTCCGGGCCGTAGCGGGTCGCACTGTAGCCGGTCACCACATTGCTATGGCGCAGGTATTCAATGGAGGGCAGCGCCCAGCCAAAGTTGCCCACATCCAAAAACTGTGAAGTTATGCCGCTGTTAGACACCGTAATGGTCAGCGTTCCGGAATAGCTCTTGCCCTGGACATCATATCCGGTGTAACCCACGCTGACCGTCCCCTGATATTCCGCTTTGGGCAGGAAGGTCAACTCCCCAAGGGAAGGTGCTTGCGCGACATAATAGTTGGTATCGATCTTAGCCACCGTACCCGGCTTGGCAGGGGCGGTATAATTCAAATACAAGCATCCCTGGGCTTCCCCGGGCAGACTGGTAAACCGAATGTAGCTCAGCTCGCGCCCCATGGTAGCAAGGCAGGCCTGTCTGAAGTCGGTCGCAAGCAGTTTGACCGGCAGCGAGGTCGTGCGGTAATCAACCGAAGCACCCACCGGTTGCGCCACCGTCATTTTGATCTCTCCGCTAAACCGTTCCCCACCCACGCTCCATCCGGTGTAGGTCATGGTAAAGCTGCCGCTGTAGTTGTCCGCCGCTACAAAGGACACCTCACCCAACAGGCGGTGGGAGCCACGGTAGTAGCTGGTGTTGGAATACACCGTACTGCCGCTGCCGTTGGCTTTGTTGTACTGGTAGTACAGCGTACCATATCGGCTGGCAGGCAACGTGAACTGCACATAGGACAGATTCTCGCCGGTAATGGCCCGGCAGGCATCGTTAAAGTCGGCGGTCACAAATTCCACCACGCCGCCGCGCACCGTGGTATACTCCACCGTTTCGTTTCCGTCGGATGCCTCCACAAAGATCTCCACCGTGCCGCTGAACCGGCCCCCGCTGGTGTTGTCCCCGCTAAAGGGAATGCTCACCGTGCCAAAAAAGCTGTTGCTGGGCACAAAGATCACGTCGGAAAGCTGGGTGCGGCTCAACCGCTCCGAAGCACTGATCCGATAGCTGTAGCCGCTGTTGTAATAATAGGAGCGGTACAGCACACCCTTGCTGGACGCAGGCAACTCAAAGCTGATCCAATCCAGACTGGCACCGGTGGCCTTCTGGCAGACTTCGTTAAAGTCCAATCCGTCAAATTCCACCGGCTGGCCGGAGGAGGCGGAATAATACACCGTTCCGGTGGAACCGGACACCTTGAAACTCAACTGACCGGTAAAGCTGTCCCCCGTTATGTCATACCCGGTAAAGGGCACCTTGACCGTGCCGCTGAACCCCTTGGCCGGCACAAAGCTGACATAAGAGATCCGGGGCGAGGTAGTACGGAAATAACGCGTGCCCTCGGAAACCACGCTGCCGTAATCGTAGTTACTTTCGTAATTGTAATAGAGCGTACCCTGCTGGGGGTCGGGCTGGGTAAAATAGACGTAATTGAGCGAAGCCTTATTCAAATCCCAACACAGGTCATTCAAATCGGTCGCGTTCAACTGCACATGGTCACCCGAAGCCACCGTATACTCGATCTTGCCCTCTCCACTGCCGGGAAGGGCATAGACGATAATGGTCACTGTGCCGGAATGGGTTCCCCCCGTCGTGGTGCAGGTATAGGGAATGGTCACCGTGCCGGTAAAATCCTCGGCCGGTACAAAACTGATCTTGTCCAGATAGGGGTTATTGGTACGGTAATACTTGGTGGCACTGTCCACTTCGGGACAGTACTGCGCGGTGGTACTGTAATTGTAGTAAAGCACGCCCTGCTGGGGAGAGGGTTGCTTGAAGGTAATGTAAGAGATCTCACGCCCGGTCTTGGCTTTGCAAACCTGCGTAAAGTCCTCGGTTACAAAGCTGACCGCCCGGCCCGAAGCGGTATTGTAGGAAACATCCTCCAAACCGGCCACGGCGATGCGAATGCTGCCGTTGACCGTGCTGCCGCCCGTGCCCTTGGCGGTATAGCGAATCACTGCCGTTCCGCTGAACCCTGCCTTGGGTACAAAAAATACATCCGACAACGCAGGCTGACCACCGGACGGGGTGATGTAATAAGCCTCTCCGCCCACACCCATACCGGGCGCGTCAGGCGAAACATATCCGTAGTATAACACACCTTGGCTCGGCGGTACAGATATACTTGACAAGAAATACAAATTTTCTCCGGTTTTCTCTGCCACCTTGTTTTCAATCTGGTGGATCAACCGGGAAAAGGCATAGACCTCCGAGGCATCCATGGAGGTTTCCACCGCGTCGGCCAGATCCTCCTTCACCGTAACCATACAGGTGGCGCGGTACTTGCCGGCCTTGGCCGTGATGGTAACCGTACCCAAATTATAGGTCGTAATCTTTCCGTCGGTCACCTCGGCAATGGAGATGTTGCTGCTGCTCCACTCCATCAATTGAGCCGGTGCCTTTCCGTAGGTCAGTGCCGCAAGGGTCTTTTCCTGTCCCGCCAAAATCTCCAGCGAGGATGGCATCACGATGCCCGAAACCACCAGCCTGACCGTGGCGGTACGCCCGCCCTCTGCCGTGGTGACCGTGATGGTCGCTTCACCGGGGGACACCGCCGTTACGACGCCCTGGGCATCCACCTTGGCCACCGAAGGATCGCTGCTGCTCCAGGTCACCGCCTGGTTGGTGGCCGCCGCAGGCTCGACCTTGGCCGTCAGCGCAATGGTCTCCCCCACGTCGTAGCTGCTTTTCAGCTCGTCGGCGTTTGCGATGGTCACACCGATCACAGCAACCGTCGGCTGTTTTACCGTCACGGTGCAAGACGCGGTGTAGGTCTTGCCGTCGGCGGTGTCGGTATAGGTCGCCGTCACGATCGCCGTACCGGCGACATTGCCCACCACACCGCCGAACTTGTTGGTATTCACCACCGTTTCGGTCGTGCCGACGCTTTTACTGCTCCAGGTCACGGCTGCATCGGCAACCACCGCACCGTTCTTCTTAACGGTGGCGGAAAGGCGCGCCCTTCCATCCACCTCAAGCTCCAGCGCAGTCTGCGACAGAGTGACGGTAACTCCGGAGCCTTCTTCTGCCCCGGCAGGCAAAACCATGCCCGACAAAAGCATGGTCAGCGCCAGAGCCAACGCTCCGACCCGATGCAAAAACTTCAATTTCATGAACATCGCTCCTTTGCAGTGAATGCGCCGCCAGAGGGCGGGCAAAATTCGCCCGTCCTCTGGTTGATCCTTATTGTCCGGTGGCGTCCCAGGCCGGGGTAATGGTCACGCCCCACACATCTTCGCTGGTGCCATCTTCATTTTTGACCGTGTTGCAGGTCAGCTTCAACACCAGCGACTTGCTCTGTACGTTGCCGTTGGTACCGCAGAAATCACCGTTAAAGGTAATGGAGGTATCGGGGCGGCAATTTGTCAGAGTAAACTTCAAGGAAGAACCCACCGCTATTTCGTGGCCGCCTCCCGTCGGCTTGATCAGCGAACAAGCCGAACCGCCATAGTCAACAAATGCACCAATATTTGCGTACCCATACTTACTAATGTTATTGCTCGAATGTGTTGTCGCTGCCAGATCACAATAGTCCAGCGGATAATTTTTGGTCGCACCGGTTGCGTTGTCCCGGATACGCAGGTACAGATCATCACTGAAAAGCACCGTCAGTTGGCCACTGTACAGCTTCCCGTCACTCGGCTTGGTATCCGGCCCCAGCACGCAGTCGGTCACCGTCAGTACCGCATTGTCCACATTGTAGTAGGATCGGGAGGCCCGGAATGCGTAACCCGAGGAGTTCACGGTACGGGCCACAGTCAGCAGCGTGTACCAGTTGTCGCCGATCATGCCGGTCATGTTGACATTCTGCGCCACAAAATCCTTGCCGTTGGGCACCGTGAAGGACACGTCATCGGCCTTCATCACGGCGCTTTCCACGCTTTCGGTGGTCGTTTGCAGGATGAGCTCGGCATAGGTATTCTTTGTGGTAACGTCGGCATACCGATCGAATACAGTGCCCTTGTACTCGTTCTGGTCATAATATCCGGTCAGCATGGCATCCAAAACCGTCTTTACCTTGGGATAGTTGCTCTTATCGGTCGCCCATGTGCCAGTGCCCACGAAGTCTGCCTCAAAGGACTTGGGCAGCGAGTCACTGCGCATCAGCGCGTAGCTGACAAAAGAGCTCTTGTCCACCTCAATGGAGGCCGAGGTACTGCTGGTCAGTGTCACGTTCAACACAGGGATCTCGGCTTCCTTGGTGGTAAACTGCGCACACAGCGTCTGGTCGGAATAGACGGCCGAAACACCCTTGGTGACCATATACACCAGATAGGTCGTCTTAGGCGCCAGATTTTCCAGTTCGATGGCGCGGGTAATGTTGGCCCCGATCTGTCGGGTGTTGCCCGAAATCACGCCGGGCGTGCCTTTCACGCCGGCCGTCACGGTGGTCACAAAAGGCTGTTTCAACTTGAGCATGTCGTCCTGCGTAATGGGCTTTGCCACCGGGATGGGAACCTCCGGCGTAGTCGGTGCCTCAGCCTTCAAGCCGGGCAGGTCACCGTCCTGGTCTTCCGGCACCACAGGACAGGTATACCCACCCGGAATCTCGGTAACCGGCGCGACGATATAGTATACAGTACCCGGCCGGTCGATCATGACATTCATGGTCGCACCGATGTCGCCGGGCGCGACCTGAAGGCTCTTAATAACCGGTGCCGCGCTGTCGGTAAAGGGAACGATCACTTCAAAGGGATCTTTCACCCCAATGGAGGTCGCGCCGTTACTCTTGGCGGTATCCAGATCGGTGATGTAGCCCAGCGAATTGGCCAGACCGGCCAGACCCACGGCGTAATTGCCGCCGGCAATGACCGTCGCGCCCATGGTGACTTGCTTGTTCCACGCGGTGTACTGGTCGTCCGACTCGATCTTTTCCACATGGATGGCAAACTCGGTCTTTTCCGTTACTTGGTTCAAATTCTCAAATTCAGTCTTTTTCTGGATGTACTTACGCAGACTGGCATACAGTTTGCCATCGGGCGCATCGGTCACGTTGGTTTTAACTGCACCATAAATGTTTTCCTTGGTCCACTTTCCCCAATCGCCCTTGCCGGCATTCGCGGCTTCATCCCAGGTGCGGGAATAAACCGAATACTCCATGGTGGTGTCGGTCCACAGCAGCATATCCCATACCGTACCCTCGGCCACCTTTTCGGTGGAGACCGGGGTCATGGTAAAGCTCAGGTCGATACGCACGGCATCATTCTTCAGGTTGTTTCCAGCAAATTCCGGGTTCACCAAATCGCCCTTATCGATGCGCACGGTATTGCCAATGGCCAGATTGACGGTAGCAAACACGGTGGTAAACTCGGGCAGCTGGGTCACGCCGCGGGTGCCGATCATCAGATTTTCCGCGTTGGAGGTATCGGCAATACCCTCCAGCTCAAAGTAGTAGGTGCCGCCGCTGGCCAGATTCAGCGCGCTGCGGCCGGTCTGCTCGTGATAGGGGAAGGTCACGATACGCTCGCCGGTCGCGTCGTCTTTCTCCACCACCGCCTTTCGGTAGTCGATCAGCCAGTCCAGATCTTCCTGCCCCTCATTCTCCGCCGTGCGCACGCCGCCCAGTACGGCGCCCTCATCGGTCACCCAGTACAAACGGATATGCGCGGCCAGCGCCTCGGCCAGATCCTGAGCCGCCTTCGGGTCGGTCTTGCCCTTTTCGTACAGATCAAGGAAGTCGGCCTTTTCCACCTTGCCGTCATCCACTTCCCGAATGCCCTGCACGTTCTCTGAGAAGATCAGACGAATGGAGGTATCGGGATAAGGGGTAGGATTCTTGTTGTCGCTGGAGCCGGGTCGGGTAAACTCCTGCTTGACCGTAGGCGCAATTTCATCCAGCGTATTGATGGTCATGGGATGGGACAGCGCGCTTTGGCTGTACATGCTGTAATTGCCCGCCTTGTCCACAAAGACATAATACACGTCATAGCCGTTTTCGGCTTCCAGACCACTGATGGTAAACTTGATGTCGGTCATGGCCTTGGACGCATTGCTCTTGCCGCTCTTGATTGCGCCGATGCCGTTCACGATCTGGATCTTGGCCGCTTCCTCTTCCTCGAAGTCATCGGCCGATTCAAAGCCCTCCGGGAGCTTGTAGAAATCCGCGTCCTCCTTGACCACCGCCCAGTACAGCGTGCCCGGCTCATTGGCGGCATAGGTCAGCGTGACCGATTTGGCCGCAATGGCCGTCACGGTCATGTGCTGCAAAACAGGCGGCGTCCGGTCCGGCGTAGTCACGGTGAGCTTCTTGACCGCCGAACTCTTGGCGCTGTCCACATCGTTCAGCCACAGATACAGATCGTACGTCGTCTCTTCTTTCAGCTGGGCCGTATTGACCTTGGAAACCAGCCACGGGGTGTTCTTTCTCAGCTCTTCCGTGCCGTAACCCAGATTGCCGCTGAGGGCACCCGACTTGAAATCCGCCGCGGTCGGTGCCGTCGCCCCCTGGGGCATCAGCGCATAGTACAGCGTGCAATTCTTGTTGGCCATAACCTGGGTCTGAATGATCTGGTTTTCCTCTTCATCCTCAGCCAAAATAGCTTTGGGATAGCCGGTGGTAAAGGCCGGTGTGGTATCGTCGGTGGTGGCAAAAGCCTCCACCTTCACAGGGCTGCGCATACCGCGGTTGTCCACCAGCACGGCAGACACATAGTACGAGCCGCCCACCGTCAAGCCGGACAGCTTGGCCGTCATTTCGGTTTTCGATGCATTGACGGTGATTTTACCGCTTTTCAGGCTCATAACGGGCACCGTGGGGGGATTGACCAGATGCTCCTCGCCCAGCGAACCATCCACCATGGCGGTCAATGCCCAGTAAAGCGTGCCCTTCTTGTTGGTACTGAACACCACGTCCGCCGTCTTGGAACCTACATTGCGTGCCTCGGGATAGCCGGTCAGAATACGGGGATCCTCGGAGGATTCGGCCGCCGCGGTGGAATCCATTTCTTCCCCGTAAATGTCGGCGGTAATGCCGGGACGAATGGTAATGGTGTCGGGCAGCATGGTCACGGTGGAACCGGCCGCCGAAACATTCAGGTGATCCACGTCACCCATGCCGGTCACCTCGGTACCCACGTCCAGATTCAGTTCCTTCAGATTGGCCGCGCCGTCGATGTTGACCGTCGATCCGACCGCCTTTTCATCAATGGTCACCTTATGGGCCACACCCTGCCCGAAGTTCAGCGTCGAGCCGGGGGTCAGATTAATGAGATTTTTAATGTTGCCGGCCAACTGCATCTGCGCACCGGAGGCACCATCAAACCGAATGTCCTTCAAGCCCAGTCCGTCCCGGGTCAGATCCTGAACATAGGCTGACGTGCGCACCGTCGTATCGGCAATTCGGGTCAAGCCCTCGGAACTGAGCGTTAAAAACTGGCCGGAGATGCTGTCCACTTCCAACCCCTTTGCCTCTACGTTGCGCAACATCACGCTGCTGACGCCGCTCTGGCTCTCGCCCGAGCCGGCCACAACGATCTTGCCGTGAACCGTCACATTTTCCAGTTCCACATCGCCCAGACCCACACCACCGGTCAGATACAGATTGCCCGTGATGACGGTGTTTTTCAAGCTGACGCCGGCCGTGTTGATAGCCAGATTTCCATACACGCCGCCCAGAGTATGCTCACCGGGCTGCGTGACCAGCTTGCCCAGCGCACGCACCAGCATGGCGGCCACCTGTCCGCGCAGGATGTTGTCCTTGGGGCCAAACGCGCCGGTATCATAACCTTGAATAATACCCAAATTAGCCGCCGACTCTACCAAGCCGCGGCTCCAGTTACTGATGCTTCGATTGTCGGTAAAGGTCATGGTCTCGCCGGTTCCGCTCTGCAAGCGCAGGTTGCGCCCCAGCAAAACAGCAGTCTGCTCCCGGGTCAGCGGAGCGTTGGGCGAGGCCGTGTTGCTGCCGGTGCCCTGGAAATAACCTGCGTTGTAGGCAATGGCAATGTCCTCGGCATACCACGCATCACTCGGCACATCCTGGAAGGGCGTGGGGCCAACCTCGGTGTATCCGAAGGCGCGGTTGACCATGGCCACAAATTCCGCACGGGTCAGCTCCCGTTCCGGGTGCAGATTTCCCGCCGCGTCACCTTTCATAACGCCCCAGTCCACCGCAGTTTGCACATAGGGATCCATCCAGGAGGCCGCCTGTGCCCGGGGCGCGCTCATGGGCACCAGTCCGAACAGCAAAACCACCACCAACAGGCCGCCCAGCATCCGCTTGGCAGCCATTCGTTTTCCGGTATTTTTATTCCATGTCATAAACGCGTCCTCCTGTATCGCTGCGCTTGAGAAGCTCCGATTCCACCATATCCCGCGGCTGCGCGCTGAACACGGCTTCCCGAAGCAGCATTTCCTCGTCATAGCAAATATCCACAAACTTGGCTGCGTACAGCCCTTCCGTCCGGTCGGACGGGCGCTTGCGCAGCACCTGACAACGGGTGATCAGCGGCTGACTGGTCACGGGGATAATAATTTCCAATTGCTCCCCTTCCACCAGATCCTGCTCACAATAAAAGGCCACACCGCCGCAGCTTAAATCGTTGCCTTCGATCGCCCGGCGTCCCTTCCAGTTTCCGCTCAGCGGATGGATAAAGCTCTTAAAATCCACCGGGGTGCGGAAATTGGTGCGCACCTCGCTGCCCAGCCGCTGCAGCCGCTGCAGCACAACGATATCGTCCCGATTGCGCAAGATCCGACCCAGCAAAACCGGCGTATCGGGGGCGGCGCCAAATAAGCGCACATCCTCATGTTTCATCACAACGGAAATCCGATCGTCCAGAATCCGCATCTGCCAATTGGGATCACTGACCGGATTGAGCAGGACGCCCTTGGCCAGCAGAACATTGCGACTGTCCACCAACAAATAGGTGTTTTCCAAGCCCATGGGTTATCCTCCTTTTTACTCGGCCGCCGGCGACGGGGTCGCCGACCCATTCTTGTTGGGATCAAATTGCAAAAAGTACACATAGATTTCCACGATGGCCTTGTACAGTTCCTCAGGAATCTCCTGCCCCAGCTGCAACTGACTGAGCACCGTGGCCAGCGAATTATCCTCATAGATGGGCACACCGTGATCGGCGGCGACCTCTACGATTTTTTCGGCCATATGTCCCATGCCGGACGCGACAACCACAGGCGCCGCATCTCCGGCTCCGTATTGCAGCGCCACCGCACGGTTGGATTTTTTTCGTACATTCTCAGATCTTGACATCTACGCTGTTCTTCCCTTCAAAAATTTTTGGGAACACATCGGTCAAAGCCACCGGTTTGCTCATTTTGCGCACCTCAACCCGGGCAGGCACCAAATCATGGTTGGCCAGAATGGTGGATATCCCCTGCTCAATTTGCTTGGAGAAGGGCGCCACGGTCTCGGGACAGAAGATCTGAAGATCCACCGTGTTGTCCCGGCTGACCAGTACCACATCAAACAGACCCAGCGACTGCACATCCATCTTAAACAAAACCTTGACGGTTCTGCCGGAGGACTGGCCGGACTCTCTGCGCTCAGACTGGTCATCCGGGTCCACCCAAAGCTCGGAAAAGAGCATCCGGTCACCCCATTGCAGGGGGATCATATAGTGGTTGACAGGCATATAAACGCTTTCGTTGATCAGCATGGCCTGCACCAGATCGCGGAAGGCCTCCTGCGCCGCCGGACCATCGCTTCCGCTCAACCCACGCTGCGCCGCCCGGGCCAGATATTCGGCAAATTGCGCCGCCTGGGATTTTTCATCAATCTGATTGCCCCGCAGCAGCATCAACAGGCTCTGGTCGTCAATTCCACCCAGCTGTGTCTTTAGTGTACCATAACTGACCAGCCGATGAAAAGCATCCAGAACCTTTTCTGTCGAACCATTTTCATAACGCGCCGCTTCCAACGCAAGCCGGGTCACCAAATCCCGGGGCGTACCCATATCATGGGTCTGCTCAACATAATTTGAAATGTAAGGGAAAATACTCTTTTGCAGGATCTGCATCGCACCCTGTCGATCGCCTGCGGCAAAGGCATTTTGCAGCTGCGCCAGCACATCGGTCAGCTTATCTGACCAACTCGCCGGCATGGCGTCGCGCATCATGTTCAGCCCACGCATAATATTCCCCTCCACATGCTGGGAAGAAGAAAAATCCATGTAGGCCTTCAAAAACTGCAAGATATCGCCGCGCACCGAACCCGAGTCTGCTCTGTTATAGGCATTGCGCAACAGGGTAAACAGCGCACCCTGAAACCGCGACCCGCCCTTGACCTGCCCCAGCAGAAAACCGAGCATTTGCTGCGCATCCATCTGAAGCATCTTCAGAATTTGCGCAATTTCCTCGGCACTGCCCTCCTGCATTCCGGAAAGGACAACGACCCCCTCTTTTCCCGAAAAAATCCGGGCCATGCTTTCGGTCATGTTGGGGGTTTCACGCAGACGCTGGATAAAGGTCTGGTAATTGGAGTCATACCGGACCTTGCCATCCCCCTGCAAGTCGCTTCCCTGCTGCTCGGTACGCCGATCCCCACGGCTGACCTTGGTCAGGTCAGGGCTGTTTTGTATCTGGACTTTCTCAGGCGAAACTGGTATATTACGGTTGACAGACGTTTTATCGTAACCGGGTACCGGGTTAGCAGCACCTAATAAATCCGGCATAGCAAACACCTCTCAGAAAAAATTTATGCAATATTTATAAAAAGGCTTCTATTCGTGTAATTTCTATGGTATAATAAGTCGAAATTCAAAAAAAGTGTAAAGGGGTACTTTCTATGAGCAACGATAGTATTATGGATGTATACATCTACGAAACCAGCTCTTTGCTCGAACAGTTGGAAACTATCATTCTGGACTCGGAAAAGATCAATACATTTACACAGGAGCATGTAGACGAAATCTTCCGCATTATGCACACCATCAAGGGCTCCTCTGCCATGATGGAATTTGATTCTATGGCGGCAGTTTCTCACCGTATTGAGGATCTGTTCTTCATCGTGCGCGAAGAAACCATGGATGTGGTCACCGGGGAGAACCGTCCCGCGCTGTTCGATCTGATGTTCCAGGCGGTGGACTATTTCCGTACCGAGCTGGAAAAGGTCAGAAACAACGAGCCGCTTAATAACAACATCGACAGCCTTTTGCAAAATATTAATAGCTTGGTGCAGAGAATTCAAGGGGGTGCTCCCGCCGAGGATGCCGCTCCTGCCGCTCCTGCTGCACCGGCCGCTCCCGCCGAACCGACGGCACCTGCCGCACCTGCCGAGCCCGAGCCGGTACAGGCCGTCGCCGCCGAACCGACTCCTGCCGTACAGGTTTCTTCCGACGGCGACCCCAACTTCCCCTACGGCATCCGTGTGTTCTTTGACGAGGGCTGCGGCATGGAAAGCCTGCGCGCATTCATGCTGGTCACCTCAGTCACCGACTTCTGCGCCGAAAACGACTTTATCTTTGATCCCCCCAACGTGGAAAACGACGTTTCCACCTCGGAGCTGGTCATCAAGCGCGGCTTCCTGCTGATGTTTAAGAATGTCGAGGATCGTGAAAAGGCCATCCCCGTCATCCGCTCGGCCGGTTCGGTCAAGTCGTATCAGCCGATCAACCGCGAAGTCGCACCGCCGCCGGCACCGGCCGCCGTGGAAACGGTAAGCGCCTCCACCGGCTCCGCCGCTGCCCGGCCTGCCGCCAGCGCTCCTGCTCCTGCCGCTGCCCAGCCGCAGCAACAGCAGCAGCACCAAAAGGAAAGTCTGATCAGCGTCAACCTGAGCAAGTTGGATCAGCTTTCGGCTCTGGTGGGCGAGCTGGTCATCACCGAAGCCATGGTCACCGCTTCCCCCGATCTGAAGAACGTGGGCAAGCTGGATGCCTTTACCAAGTCGGCCCGTCAGCTGCGTAAGCTGACCGACGAGTTGCAGGACGTTTCCATGTCCCTTCGCATGATCCCCGTGTCCAACACCTTCCAGAAGATGAACCGCGTTGTGCGTGATATGAGCAAGAAGCTCAACAAGCGTGCCACACTGACTCTGATCGGCGAAAACACCGAAGTGGACAAGACCATTGTGGACAGCATCGGCGATCCCATCATGCACATGATCCGCAACTCCATGGATCACGGCATCGAAAACACCGAGGCCGAGCGCATCGCCGCCGACAAGGACCCCGTAGGCCACATCACGCTGTCTGCCCAGGATACCGGCAGCGAAGTGATCATCGTCATCAAGGACGACGGCCAGGGCGTCAACTACGACAAGGTTTTGAAGAAAGCCATCAAGAACGGTCTGGCTTCTCCCGACGTGGAGTACACCAACAAGGAAATTCTGAACTTCCTCATGATGCCCGGCATCTCCACCAACACCGAAGTCACCGAGTTCTCGGGCCGCGGCGTGGGTATGGACGTAGTCAAGAGCAGCGTGGAAGCCCTGGGTGGCAGCGTCAGCATCGAGAGCACCCCCGGCCAGGGCATGACCACCACCATGCGCATCCCTCTGACCATGGCCATCATGGACGGCATGGAAGTTTCTGTGGGCGGGTCTATCTTCACCATCCCCATCCACAACGTACTCCAGAGTCTGAAGGTTTCGGCCTCCGACATCCTGCATGACAGCGTCAACGGCGAGATGATCAAGATCATGGATAACTACTATCCTATCATCCGCGCCAAGTCCCACTACAACCTGCCCACCGGCTATGACGATATCGAAAGTGGTATCTTGATGTGGCTGGACGCCGGCAGCTGCTGCTACTGTCTGTTTGTGGACGAGCTGCTGGGCGAGCAGCAGATCGTGGTCAAGCCGCTGCCCTCTTACGTCAACAGCTTTGATATCAAGGTTCACGGCATTGCCGGCTGCAGCATCCTGGGCGACGGCAACATCAGTATCATCCTGGATGCCGGCAACCTCTACGCTTCCGCGCAGCGCGGATAATTATCAAGGAGGGAACATTCATGAGTACAAATGAAAATCTGCTTTTTGCCCGCGAAGATGAGTATGACGACTCCCACATGCAGGACCAGCCCTCCGACAGCCGAAAGTATCTGATTTTTCTGGTTGACGATCTGAAACTGGGCGTGGACGCGGAATATGTGGTCGAAATTCTGAACAACCACACCATTACTTACCTGCCCATGGTGCCCGGCTACATCCAAGGCATCTTCAATATGCGTGGCCAGATCATCCCCATCATGGATATCCGTATGCGTCTGGGCAAGAACGTTCCCGAAGGGGATGCTCTGCTGATCGTGCTGGACTACAACGATACTCAGCTCGGTATCCTGGTGGATGCGGTGGATCAGATCATTGATATCCCCAATGAGATCATCCAGCCCATGCCGGTTCAAAGTTCGCAGATCCTGGTTTCCGGTATGTGTACCATCCCTGACGGCTCGGGCACAATGCTCATGCTGGACTGCGAAGAGCTGCTGAGCCATGAGTGATACCACCGTTGTTAAAAAGCCCTTGTCGCCCTCTCCGTTCTCCCCTATGGAGATTTCCGATGCGGATTTTACTCGACTGTATACCTTTATCCAGTCCAATTATGGAATCGACCTGTCCAAGAAGCGTCAGCTGATTACCGGGCGACTTTCCTCTACCATCCGGCAGAAGGGCTACAAGAGCTTTTCCGAATTCGTCGATCACCTGCTCAAAACCCGTGACAACGAAGAGATCACGCTGGTTCTGAACAAGCTGACCACCAACTACACCTTTTTCATGCGCGAGCAGGATCATCTGGAGCTGTTTGCCAAGCGTATCCTGCCCGAGTTGGTCACACGCCATCAAAAGGATCGCACCCTTTCCATTTGGAGCGCCGGTTGCTCCAGCGGCGAGGAGCCGTACAACCTGTCCATGTATATTTTCGACTATTTGGGCGCGCAGGCCAAGCTATGGGACACCCGCATCCTGGCCACCGATCTGTCGGAACAGGCACTTGCCGCAGCCGCGCGGGGCACCTATCAGCTCCCGGACACCCTGCCCCCGGAGTGGAAACGCAAATATTTCGTGGACAACAAGG
Organism: Oscillospiraceae bacterium; assembly: GCA_045602885.1. GTDB lineage: Bacteria > Bacillota > Clostridia > Oscillospirales > Oscillospiraceae > JAJPXI01. Next base: position 16,873 of record JAZSCJ010000092.1, on the reverse strand, counting down.
ACGGCACCCATACCGTCAATGAGGATCTAAAGAAAAACCTTATCCTGCAAAAATTTAACCTTATGGATCGCATTACCTTCCGGCGTAAATTCGATGTCATCTTCTGCCGCAATGTGATGATCTATTTTGACCAGCCCACGAAGGACGCTCTGGTTCAGCGTTTTTATGACGCTACCGTGCCCGGCGGCTATCTGCTGATCAGCTACTCAGAGAACCTCAGTTCCAACTCTCCCTATCGCAGAATCGCCCCGGCAACCTTCCAGAAACAGCCCTAAGGAGGCAGACAATTTTATTATGGTACAAGGCAAAATTATCCGCGTTCTGGTCGTCGACGACTCCATGCTGGCGCGCACCATTATTACTAACGGTCTGTCGCAGCACCCGCGCATTGAAGTCGTCGGCACAGCCATCAACACGACCGACGCAAAGAACAAAATCGAATCTTTGAAGCCGGATGTTGTTACCATGGACGTGGAAATGCCCGGACAAAACGGAATTGACTTCCTGAAGGAATACATTCCCACCCATCCCATCCCGGTGGTTCTGGTGTCTTCCCTCAATCTGAAGGTATTTGACGCCCTGGCCGCCGGTGCGGTGGACTTTGTCCGCAAAGCCGGCGAGCAGAACAGCAAGGAAGCGTTCCTTACCGCGCTGACCCAAAAGGTATTGATCGCAGCCGCCTCCAAGGTGCGCACCGTCCCTGCCCGGGACGCCTATTCCAACACTCCGGCCGGAAAGATAACCCCTCTGGGCATGTCCAATGCATTGGATCAGATCATCATTGGTCTGGGTGCCTCCACCGGCGGCACCGAAGCGACGCTCTCTATTATGAAGCAGCTTCCTGCCGACATCCCCGGCATGGTCATTGTGCAGCATATGCCGGCCGGCTTCACCAAGATGTATGCCGAGCGTTTAAATCGCCTTTGCCAGATGGAAGTGCGTGAGGCCGTCCACGGCGATGAGATCCGCCGCGGCGTGGCGCTGGTCGCCCCGGCTGAACTACAAACCCGTGTGGTTCGTACCGGAATGCGATACACCGTTTCCTGCACCCCCGGCGAAAAGGTTTCGGGCCACCGTCCTTCGGTGGATGCCCTGTTTGACTCCATGGCAAACACAGTGCAATGCAAAATGGTGGGCATCATTCTGACCGGCATGGGCCGTGACGGCGCAAACGGCCTGTTGGCCATGCGCCAAAAGGGCGCTTACACCATCGGCCAGGACAAGGAATCCAGCGTGGTGTACGGCATGCCCATGGTGGCACAGGACATTGGCGCCGTGTGTACCCAAAGTTCCTGCGAAAACATTGCCGGCGTTCTTCTGCGGCATTTGAATACGTTGCGCTGATTAACAAGCACTAGAGAAAGAGGGTTCGATCTCCCATGAACAAACAGGATTTTGCCAAACTTTTGGCACAGGACGCCGAACTGTCCGGACGGCAGGCCGCACAGGCCATCGACAGCTTTATCTCCATCGTGATGGAGCAGGTCGCCGCCGGTGAAAAGATCCAATTTTCCGGTTTTGGCACCTTTGAGCTCAAGCACCGCAAGGCTCGCCCCGGCAGAAACCCCCGCACCAACGAGCCGGTGGAGATCCCTGCCACCACCGTTCCCGCCTTTACCCCCGGCAGCGTGTTCAAAGAGCGCGTGGCCCATTAACATCATCAAAAAACGCGCAGGACGGATTCTCCGTCCCGCGCGTTTCTTTCATCGTTCCCAATAGAACCGGGGCGTGCGCATTAGCGCAAGCCCCGGTTTTTTGCTTTTTAAGATTTATCCAGCATACCGCCCAACAGATTGAGCAGCTCCTGCGGCGCAGCCTCTTCGGCAGCCGACTCCTTATTTACGTTGGTGGCGGCGACCAGTTCACTTCTCAGAATGGACACATCGTTGGGTGCCGAAATGGCCAGCTTGACCCGATTGCTGTCAATGGCCACCACGGAAACCTCAATATCCTCTCCAATGAACAGCGACTGTCCCGGTTTGCGCTGCAAGATCAGCATGGCGCAGCCTCCTCCCCCGGGCTGAACTCGGCCAGAGGGTGACGCATTTCATACGCGTCGGTCTCCATGATGATCTGGCAAGCCTCCCGCGTCTGGGGGTGAATGGCAATGGGGCACTTCAAATTCACCGTACTGGCGGAAACGGGATTCTTCACCACGCACAACACGCAGTACGTCAACTCACGCCAGTCCTCCACGCCAAAGCGCTTGAGTTCATTGGGCTGAAGCACCGGCTCATAATCGGTACGCAGGGAGAAGGGATCCAACGCAACCAGCGCCAGTCCGGGCGTGACGGTACTTTGCAGGCAGAACATACTCCCGCCGCTTCCTTCAAAGGGCAGGATGGCATAGCTGTGCTCGTCATCCAGACCCAGAAGCCCCACCGGCAGGGTGATAACGGCTTCTTCGTCACATTCCACTTCTCCAAAATACTTGGTCTGAAGTTTCAAGGAAAACCCTCCCTGTTACGCTTTTACATCCAGCGGCTCATAATTGGGGTCGGCCGAAGGGGGTACATACAGCGGGCCACCCACATACTTGATGACCACGTCGGGGCGCTGCTTGACCGAGATCTCAATGTCACCGGGCGTAAACTCAAACTTGGTCTGGTTCATGCGCCAGTCAAAGTTCAGCTTGTCCATCTCAAAACGGATGTTCATTTCGCCATTCTGCCAACTGAGATCGGCATCGGTGGTGGGAATAAACTTGATGCCCACATTGGTCTTGAGATCCTTGGTCTGTGCCTCGGCCGCAAACTGCGTCACCAGTTCCTGACCAATTTTGGCCTGCAGCAACAGCTTGCCCTGCTGGGCATAGGAAGCCGTGGCCTCATAGGCTGCCTGCTGTCCCTTTTCGCTGCTTTGCCGCACCGCCTGCGCCGTGGTGGGAACCACCGAGCTGCGTGCCTCAAAGGTGTCGATATTCAACCGAATGGGGCGGCTGCGAATGCTCAAGCCACCATCATTGCGCGAGATCTCCAAGTCCGCCACGCCACGGGTATATTCCAACTTGGCGTGGGATACTTTCATCTCAATTTCGATCGGTACGCTTTTAATTTCAATCAACGGAGTCATGCCCATTCACCCTTCTTTCTCTTACCCATCAAGTTTGCAGATAGTCCATCAAGCTCTCGGAAAGAATACTGTTTCCAACCTTAAGCGCCGCATTATAACAATACTGCGCCCAGGAGTACGCTGTGATGGCTTCTGCCAGATCGGCATCTTCGATGCCCATAAACTGTTCCTGCAGTGTGTAGGCAGTGTTTTCCAGTTGTTCCTGATTGCTCTTGAGGAATCCTGCCTGCCCGTCCAGCTCCACGTGCTTGTCGGTCAACAGAGAAGATGCGTCTTCAAACTTTTCCGCCAGTCGGAAAAACTCTTCGCGCTCGCCTTCCCGGAACTTGCCCGACTCCACATCACAGTTTTGCAAAATGGTACCCATGCGATTGAGAATCGAGGCCACATTCTTGGGGTCGCCGTCTTCATCCACGCCATAGCCAAGGAAATTGATACCCTGCAAGGCTACGTTGGCCGCGCTGGAGCTGAGCACCTCGCCGTTCTCATCTTCCTCCAAACCCAGACCCACATCGGCATACTTGACTTCCTTGTGGACCATGTAGTCCAGCGCAGCCACATCCTTCGTATCGTCGGAGTCCACATTGACGCCACGGTAATACAGGCTGCTGCTTCCGTCCGCGTTGGTCTCCCAGGTAAAGGGAATGCGCAGTCCGTCTGCACCCGAGAAAACAAAGTTATCACCGTATCGGCCATTCATGGCCTGAATGATGTTCTTGGCCGTGGCGCAAAGGCTCTGTCCCAGGGCATTGCGACCACCGCCGCTGGAATCGGACTGGGCACGGATCACGGCATCATACGCCGAATCCGACGCCTGATTGTTCACATCGTCAATGACACCCTGCAGCGTGTCCCAGGCCACATCGTACTTGCGCACAACCGAATCATTCAGATTGTGCTGCACTTCGGTACGCAGGTAGGAGCGGCGCAGCTGAAAGCTCTGTGCCGCCGCAGCCGGATCTTCTGCAAACGAGTTGAAATTACGCTGGGTCAGCACCGTTTCACGGGACTTGTTGAGCGTATGGGTCGAGCGCTGCAAATTATACCGATATCCTTTCAGCACTCCGTTTGTGGTGGAACGAATCATTCAGATCCCCCCTCCTTTTCCTCTATCAAAGGGTCGTGCCGGTGCCGTTGATGAGCTTGTCGAGAATGGAGTCGATGGTGGTCATCAGCCGGCAGGCGGCGTTGTAAGATTTGGAATATTGCATCAAATTCATGGCCTCGTCGTTCAAATCCACACTGGATACCGCATCACGACTGGTATTCAAGTTGACCGACGAAGCATAATAGGTGTCCAACATGGTGGTGGTCACGCTCATGTCGTTGCCCAGCACGCTGCCCATATTGACCCACATTTCCTGGAAGTTGCCACGGAACATGGTGTCAGTACCTGCTACCTCATCCACGTCATTGGGAACGAAATCCCGCTTCTCGGTCAAGAGGTAGATCATATGCTCAATGTTGCTGCTGTCGGTCGATGCCACATCGTCAAAACCGGTGGGACGCAGGAAGGAGGACACGATTCGGCTGCCCAGCGACCAGTCCGAGGAAATAGAAATGTTGGAAGCCGTGATGCCGTCCGTTTCATTGTTGTCGCTTCGGGTGCTGAACAGGGCCGTGCCCCGCCAGTCAGCCTGATTGGCCGGATCCTTCAGCCACTCGTTGAGCTTGGCCTCCTGCTCGGCCGGAGTCATATCGTCCGTAATGCCCAGCGCCGTCTTTTGCGCATCCGTCAGCGGGCCGTTTTTGTTGATGGCCTCGCCTTCCAAAAGCAGAACGTTGCCATCCTTGTCCAGATACTCGCCGTCCTCATTGTACACACAGCCCTGATTGGCGTTATTGAACGCCTTGGCAAACTGGTTGGCCAACAGGTCCAGCGACTTCTGATAGTAGCGCACGCCACGCTTGGTGGCTGCGTTTTCGTCCACTTTGTTAATGGTATCTGCCGAAGCAAACTCGCCCGACTCGGTCAAAAACTCACGCTGGGACTGCAACGCGCCGTACAGATCGTTGTCGTCCAGATCCACCATTTCAGAGGGGGTACGGGTATAGGTCATGGCAAAATACTTGTGCAGTCGCACCGCATCTTCCTTGTTGACCGGCTTTCCATCCTTGTCCAAATAGGGCAGGTTGGTTCCTTCCATGGGCTGATCGGGATCATACGCGTCATTCCGCTTCAGCGCGTCAAACTCCTTGCGGTAGGTCGTGATGGTTTCCACGCCGGTAGTGGGATCGATCACCACATCTGCGGTATCACGGTATGCCGCTTCGTCAATGGTCTGCTCAAAGCCCTCTTTGATGCTATACATCACTCTGCCCTTAACGTCCTTCAGCGCATCGAGAGAGAGCATAAACACACCGTTGTCCACCTTGGCTGCCTTGGTGATGTCGTTGGTCGTTCCGCCGCCCACCATCATATACTGGCCACCGGTGGCCGGATCATCGGGCTTGTAGTTTTCATTCTCAACAGGCACCTGCGTGTACAGCATCTGTCGCCCGTAAATGCCGTCGATCAGAACGGTCTCGTCGCTCTGCACGGCGGCATCGGGGTTGGCGTTGCCCAGCTTGACCACCAGCTTTTCCACCGTCTGACCGGCGCCAATGTCCTCGGTGGTGTAGGTAATGTCTACCTTCATGTACTCGGAAAGCTGGTCCAGCAGCATATTGCGCTCGTCCTTCAGCTCCAGCGAGTTGTCGCCGTGGATCTCATTTTTACGGATCGTCACGTTCAGTTCACGAATCCGGCTTAAAACACCATTTACCGTCTCCAAATCCTGGTTAAAGGCGGACACGGCATTGTTATAAACCTCCTCCAGTTGTGCTGCGTAGGAGTTCAATTGTTTGGTCAGAGATTCCGCAGAGGAGCGTACCAGAATGTCATATTCGGCGTGGCCGGTCTGGTCGCTGAGCTGCTGCAGGGATTTATACAGATCGCTGATCTGGGCTTCGATGATACCAAAGCCGTCTGTGCCATCACCGACCTCATCCAGAATGGCCTGAATGTTTTCCAGTCCGGCCAGCTTGGCATCCATGGCGCCCACACTGGACATCTCACCGCGATAGCGAATGTCCAGATAGGGGTCACGCAGTTGGGAAACGTTGGTGCAGCGCACACCGTTTCCCGTCCGGGCGGCAGAGGAGTAGTAACGCTCGGCACCCTGGTTGTAGAAACTGGCCTGCTCCAACCGCTGGCGGGTGTACCCGCTGGTATTGATATTGGAGATATTATTGCCGGTCACACTGATACCCATTTGCGAGGCATAAATGCCCAACCGCGCCTGGGTAAACAAACCGAATGTACTGACTCCCATAGAAAAACTCCTTCTTTATCGCAAACCGGGCGTATCGGAATCAAGCCCGGAAATCGGTCTTCATCGACTGGGGCGGCTGCACCTCGCCACGGCCATAGCCCGGCCCAACCTCGGTCGTGCTGCCCAAATTGGCAAGGGTGCGCTCGATCTCATGAAGACTGCACTCCAAGGTATTGCGGGCCACCATGGAATCGTTTTGATAGATCTGGTACTGGGTCTGCAAATCTTCGATGGTCTTTCTGGCCTCGCCACGCATATCGGTGGGATAGTAACCGGCCAGCTCGGACAGGCGCATCTCGCCCAGTCCCATCTCATTGAGCATGGAAATTCGTTTTTGCTCCATGCCGCGGAAATCCAGCGCCAGCGCTTGTTCCTGCTTCAGGATCTCATCCAGCGCCAACAGGTCATCGTTGCGAACCGCTTCAATCTTCTTGCGTGCCAACTCGCACATTTGCTCCAGATTGGTGCGAATGGATTGCAACAGGCTCAAATAAGCGCGATAGATTTGATCTCCCACAGATTATCCCTCCGCAAAAAACAGCATCTTTTTGGCAATCGCCACGGGATCGGGCACATATTCATCTGCCGCCACAGCACGGCGCAATTCCTGCACGGTGCCGGTGGTGGTGGCCGCGCGCACTTCCTGCGTCAGTCGGCCCACCATATTAGCGCGCGCCGCTTCCTCCCCCTTGAGTACCGTGGAAAAATCCACCGAATCATAGTTGGCGTGGAAGCTCTCACTTGCCGTCACGGCAGGCTGAGCGCCATATCGGTAGGTTCGGGTCACATTGCTGGAAGACACCGCAGCAGAACGTTGAAGATTCAGCACAGTCTCTCCCTCCTTTCATCACTTGGGACTTCACACTATTTTTATCGGCCATCTCTTTGAAAAGTTAATAATATCTCGATGTTTTTGCAGCGTTTCTCTGAAAAAATTGCAATCGGGATACACCACAAACCGCCGTGCATCCCGATTTTCATACTTTGTCACGCCGGCGTTTTAGTTCAAACGAGTGGCCGTCCCGTCCTCCAGCTCATAAAGGTAGCGGCCATCGGGAGTAACCAGATAGATGCCTGCGATCATATTGGTGCTCAGCTCCGGGTGCAATTGATACACATCCAGACGGATGCAAACCCGGTTGTCCACCACCACAGCTCCATCTGCCGCATAAATGCGATAGTCCTGCATATCGCCCTCCAGCCCCAATTGCTCGGGGTCGAGGGTATACAGATAATCCACCGTTTCCATGAAGGTCATGTCGTTGAGCGTGCGAATTCCCTGCTCGATGGTCTGCAGCGCGACCGTGCAGTTGTCCACGCCCCAGGTCAGGTGCATGGCAACCGACTGCTCGCCGCCCTCCAACTCCTGCGCAAGCCGTGCCTCGCCCGATTCCGTCGTCCAATCGGGCTCTTCATCCAGACGGGTCATGCCGTCATCCACATAACACATCCCGTTCTCGGTCAGCGTTGCGGCGTAGTCGCTCAGCAGGGCAGCCACATCCGAAATCTGCTCATAGCTGTACCCGCTCACGCCCTCTTCGTCGCTTTCCAGCGGCGCAACAGTCATGCCCTCCTGCTCGGGCAGCGCCGCCAGCGTCGTGCTTTCCACGATGTATTCCTCGGGCAACGGCATTTCCTTTTCTTCCGCTCTTCCGCCCAGCAAAATCACCAACAAAATCACGACGGCCGCGCCTGCAACGGCGCACGCCGCACCGATTATGATCAGCTTTTTTCGATTCATAGCAGAAACTCCTTCACGCAGTTTCCTCTGTCAGCGCCGTACTCACACAACGGCAGCGACTTACATACAACAGATGGTCACCACGTCGCCATTCTTCACTTCCTGCAGGAAGCTGCCCTCCTGCCCGTTGATCTCCATACGAACCGGACGGTCCAGATGGTCAAAGTCCAGATCGGTGTGCTCCAGCAAGTCCATCAAATAGTAGGGTGTGTGATCGGCCTTGCCCGGCAGCACGACCGGCCGCTCGTTCAGAATGATCCGAACGGGCTTGAGCACAGGCACAGGTGCAGGCTCAACTTCCGGCTCCGGCTCCGGTTGCGGTTCCGGCTCAACCACCGGTTGGACCGGGGCAGGTTCCGGCTCGACCACAGGGGGCTCCGGCTCTTTGTACGCCTTTTTCAGCACCAGCACCGCATCGCCCTGCTTCAGCGGCGTGTCCAGCGGCACTTCCTCATTGTTCACCAGGGCAAGGCCGTTGAAATCCTCACCCAGCAGCTCACCCAGGGTCTTGTGCGCATCGGCACCGTAGCGTGCAGGGGTAAACTGAATGCGGTCATTGGCGTGTACCGGCGCACTGATGGGTGCTTCTTCATCATTAAGCTTCAAGATTGCCGGTGCCGACGGCTCACCGCGGAACAGCATGTGCCGTCCATCCAGCGTAATGCTCAAATTCTTACCCGACCGGCCCACCATATCAGCATAAGTATAGCCGTTCATCAGCAGAACATCCCGCAGGGTCAACGCACCGCTGCGGAACAGCTTGGCTTCCTCCCCGTTGAGCAGCACCACATAGCTGTTGTGCAGCAGCCCCAGGGCCACCGAAACGGCAATGCCCAGCGGCGTGGCGTATTCGGGATTGTCCAGCTGTATCTTTTCGGAGAAGGCACTCTTAGCAAAGTTGTTGCCTGCAATGGCCACACGCTTTTCGTCCATCTGCAGATACTTTGCCACTTTGGCGCGCAAACCGTCCAGCTTGCTTCCGCCGCCGGCCAAAAACACCGCCGAAGGCGCTGCGCCGTTGACCGACAAGATCTGCTCGCAAACTGCCTCGGCCAGGCGCTCCATCGGCTCTTGGATGACCTCGCACAGCTGCTCATAGCTGCGCACTTCCTCCTGCCCCAGAATGTCGGTATACCGCATATCCCGGCCTTCCTGCAGCGAGCGCTTGATCTCTTCTGCTGTTTTAAAGTCCACCAAAAGGCTGCGCATGAGCGTTTCGGTAATCTCATCACCGGCAATGGTGGCCATGGTATAGCCCACCACGCTGCCATCTTTACAAAGGGCAATATCGGTCGTACCTGCGCCAATATCCACCAGCGCCAGATTGAGCAGACGCAACTCGGCCGGAATGGCGGCGTTCATTGCCGCAATGGGTTCCAGCGTCATGCCGGTGATCTGCAACTCAGCACATCGCATGGCGCTGTACAGGCTTTCCACGACCTCAGCAGGCAGGAAGGTAGCCACAACGTCCACCTCGGCCATTTTGCCGCTGTGATCGCGCAGTACGGACATGGGGTATCCGTCCAGTCGATACTGCGCCACCGTATATCCCACCAAAAAGAACTGGCGGTTGCTCTCTCCATCGTTTTGCAGCTGATCCTCCGCCTCAGAGACCGCACCGGCCTCCAGATGGCTCACCTGCTCGGCCGTCATGGGGCGACCCTCGATCAAGCGCATGGAAAAGGTGCCCTTTTGGGTGCGAAGGGCGCGACCGGCCGCCGCCACGCATACGCGCTGCAGCTTGACACCCAGCCGATCCTCCAGCCGATTGGTCACCGTGCGTGCCAGCTCGCCCACCTGCTGAATGTTGTCGATCTGGCCGTCGATCATGCTGCGCTGGGCGTGCTCGGCCACTTCGATGTCCAGCACCTTGAACCGGCCATCCTCTGCCTTACCCACAACACCGACCACACTGCGCGTACCGATATCCAGCGCAAAAATCAAGTTTTTTTCCTGTACTTTGTATTCAGCCATACCGGTTACTCCTTTTCATCTGCGCTGTTTTGAAGTGCCTTAAACACCCCGCGCAGGCCCTCCAGCAGACTTTCCTGCGTAAACGGCTTGAAAAGGAATCCCTTGGCGCCCATGGAAACCGCCTGATCCACCATGTCGGTATAAGCCATGGAGGAAACCATCAGAACACAGGCCTGCGGCCAGCGCTGCTTGATCGCATGGCAGGTTTGCAGCCCGTCAATACCCGACATGATGATGTCCATGGTCACCACATCCGGCATCACTTCTTCGTATCGCTCCAACGCTTCTTCGCCGGTACGGCAAAAGGCCGCAATTTCAATTTCACTGCCTTCCAGGTATTTCTCCATTTCGGCGCAAATAACGCGGGAATCGTCAACCACCATGATTCGTTTCTTTTCCATTCTTATATACCTCCTTGGCAACATTCCACCGGCAATGCCGCCCACGAAAATATAGCTTTTTCATTGTCATCGCTTACAAAGCAAATGCTGTGAATGGGTTGGATCTCCAACTGGCTTACATGGGGCCAGCTTTGATACTGTGCCGGCGCAACGCGTTTTTTCGCCGGATCGCCCTCAAACAGTTCGGACACAAAGCGTCCATACAGTATGTTGAAAAACTCCGTGGCGTATTCCTGCACCTCAAGGCAATCCTGCGGCTCACGGCCGATCATGTTCTTTGCCATGCGAAATAGCAGATCCTCCTGTGCACGAAACTGCATCTGTATCCGATGGCTCCCCACCGCCAGACCATACACCGCATCCCATTCATTCAGTTTTACATCGGCAGGCACTGTAGGACAATGGTTTAGTTCGATTCCCGACAGCTGTCCAAGGATCTCACAAATCAGCCGTTGCGCCATCCGGTTGACCCATTTATGATCCAGCACCTTACCCACGGAAACTCCTCATTTCTAATAAGTCGCACATCCGTACTTCGGCTTGAGTTCTCTTACTTCCTTATCATACATCACAACGCAGTTTTTCAATTCATCATTGGTGCTCCAATATGCGTTGTGCAGCTTGAGCGTGGTAATGGGGTAAATGGTTCCGCATTCCAGTCGGCAGCGGAAAATGTCTGGTTTTTTGCTCATCAGTTCCGCCATCTCGGCCTCCAGCTGTGCGATGCGCTCTTCCAGCTTGGCATTGCGCTCATTGGCCTGAACCAGCGCCGGGTTGTTGCTCAACGCGTCCAGATCACCGCCCATCTGCTCCAGGCGCCGCTTGATCTGATGCAGTTTCTGGTCCAGTTCCTTGTGCTCTGCCGTCACCTCGTCCAGCGCATTTTGCAGACGCTCTTCCTCCACCTTGATGTAAGAGCACTCGCCCAACGTCAGCTCGGTCAATCGGTCCGACTGGGCGCCGATGACCTTGGCCTTGATCAGGTTGGCCGCCGAAACAGAACCGCCTACAATGACGCCCCGACCGCTGTTGACCATCACCGAGTCATCGCAGAACACCTGCGAGTTGATGATGCATTCGGCCGAAATGTTCTTTCCGCCGTGTACTTCGACGCTTTCCAGATATTTCGCCTTCAAGTCGCCTTTGCAGCGCAGTACAGCCACATTGTTGCCCACAACACCCTGGGCGATGGCCAGATCGCCGCCGGCTTCAATGGTGGCCGCTTCCACCAAACCGTCAATGCGGATGTTACCGGTGGCCTTTACCATAAAGCCCTCACGCACACCGCCGTAAACGCGCACATCGCCCACAAAATCGATGTTGCCGGTGGAATAATCCACATCGCCGCGCAGTTCCAGCATATCGGTCACATAGAACCGTCCGTCACCAAACTTCAGATTGCCGTCCTTAGTGGCGATCAGATGCGAGCCATCCTCTGTCAGCGCGGTGTTTTTGCCCACGCTGATTTGAGCCGGTCTGACCGGCTTGGGCGGAAGCTCCGAACCATCCAGACGCACGCCGGGCGTGCCCGGGACCGGGGGCAGCAGGTCACAAATCACATCGTTGGTCTTGACGCTGCAGACAAAGTTGGTGGAGCGGTAGTCCATATTGCCGTGTTCGTCTACGGCCGCCTCCAGCTTACGCTCGCGCTCATAATGCTCCACCACCTTACCGTCGGTTCCCTCAACAGCAGGTGTACCGGCCGCAATGCAGAACAGGGTCATATAGGGCTTGTCCTGCAATACTTTGCGCAGATCCTCGGCATGCAGTCCGGTGGTCACACCGGCCTGATCCAGCGCGCTGAGCAGGAGTTTGCCATAACTCTCATCCACATGTTCTTCCTGCGCATTGTACGGGGGGAACATCAAAAACCATGCGTACATTTTGTCGCTGGAAAGGTAAACGCGGCAATCCGGCGCCAGCATGACGCCGGCACATTTGCCCAGTTCCTGCTGAAGCATTTGCTCCAGCAGCTGTTCCTGGGTCTGCTCGGAAGAATCGGGCTGCGCCTGCTCCTCCCGCCCGGCCGCGTTAGCCCGGGCCGCATCGGCCTGCTGCTCGGCACGCAGTTCCTGCTCGGCCTCGTTTTTGCGTTTTTCCGTCTTTTGCAGGTCTTCCAGACGCTTTTTCAGATCCTGATTCAAGCGTGCAGTGACCACCAGACGGTCCCGCTTCAATGCGCCCGTGCTGTTTGCCAGCGGTTGTGCGCTTTCTCCCAGCAGGATGGACTGCTCGGGCGCCGGCTTATCGGCGCACCAGTACTTCCACACCTGGCCATAGGCTTCGCCCAATTCGGTCAGTCGTGCTTCCCGAAGAATTTCCTGGCTGAGAGCGACTTTCTCCTCCTGCTCCTGCTCGGCAGCAGTCGGGGCCGTTTCCACTTCCTGTTCGGCCGGGCGCTTCTGGAAAAGCCGATTCAATCCGAACCCTTTTCCTCCCGTCTTTTTTTCTTCCACGTGCATGCACTCCTTCCAAATCGAGCTTTTGCGCCCCTTTGGGATAGCAAGTTCTTATATAATGTCGCCGTATCTTCCTTTGGGAACATCCCCCAAAATGCGTCCGTTGACCAGAGTGATCACTCTGCGGCGCATAATATTGACATATTGACTGGCATGGGTTGCCATAATGACGGTCGTTCCCCGCCGATTGATCTCGGTCAACAGGTGGAACATATCCCAAATGTTATCATCGTCCAAATTCCCCGTCAACTCGTCCAACACCAACACCGGCGGGCTGTTGATCATCGCCCGGGCCAATTCCACCCGGCGGCACTCGCCGCGCGACAATTCCACGGGGTACTTGTGCTCTACGCCGGGCATACCCACCAGGCCCAACACCTTGGAACAGCGCTGACGCATCTGCGCTACCGTTTCATCGCGCTTGCGCCCGATCCGGGCCGCCAGCATCAGATTTTCCTCCACGGTCATTTTGCGTACCAGATTGGATTCCTGCCAGACCTGTCCGAAAACACGCAGGGCATGACTGCGGTTGCGCCAGAGCAATTTTTGCAGATTTTCCTCTCCGAAGCTGACCTTGCCCCGATCGGGGCGCACCGTCCCGGTGATCAGCCCCAGCAGCGTGCTCTTTCCTGCGCCGCTGCTGCCGATCAAAAACACAAATTCGCCCTGTCGGATCTCCAGATTTACATCCTCAATGGCCGTGACCACTTTTCTGCGAAAGGGCAGCCGTCCGACTTTCTGCCGATAGTTCTTTGTTACATTTTCCAGCTTGATCGTAGGCATGTACTTACTCCCATCTACTCACACCGTAAACAGTGGACATCCGTAATCTTGCCTTTTGGTATGGCCTTTGCTATAATTATGCCAAATTCCGCGGCAAAACGCAATGATTTCACGTGTCAAGCTTTCTGGAGGTGAGGTTTTGAAGAAGCGCAAAGGTTCTGGCATCCGAATCAAGGTCGCTTTGCTCCTCCTTCTTGCCTTGCTTTGCATCGGCACGGTGGAATTGATCGCCTGCTATTTCTTCGCTCCTGCCCTGTTTCAGAAAATCACTGCTCCGGTCGTCCGCGCGGCAGTTACGGTATCGCAAACGGTCTCCCATGCCGCTGTCCAAGCCGCCACGCATACACGCAACGCCTTCTCCCGTGCCTCCGATGCCGTGTCCGACCTGCTGGAGCGTCTGAACCAGCCGGAGCCAGAACCCGAACCCGTGACACAGTTGGCCGGCGACCCGGCGATCCTGCGTGAAGCGACCACCATTAATCCTTTGATCACCGAACTGCAACCCACCGACGAAGGGGATATTCTGACCGGCGGCATTGTCCCGATCGTTTACTTCAACCAAGGGCAGCCACCCTGGGCCGATCTGCCCTACGGTCGGGATTCCATCGGCGGCTACGGCTGCGGCCCTACCTCCATGGCCATGGCAGTTTCCAGTCTGACCGAGCAGTCCTGCGACCCTGCGCAAATGGCAACCTGGTCGGTGGAGCATGGCCATTGGGCCAGCCGTAACGGTTCCTATCTCTCTCTGATCCCGGCCGCAGCCCAGGCACACGGTCTGACCGCGACCCCCATCCGTGCCTTGACCGCCGAGGCCATCCAGGAGGAACTATTGTCCGGCCATCTGATCGTTGCTCTGATGGGCCCCGGGCACTTCACGCAGGGCGGCCACTTCATTCTCCTGCGGGGCATTACCCTCAGCGGCAGCATTCTGGTGGCCGATCCCAACAGCACCGAGCGCAGCTTAATGGAATGGGACGCCCAGCTTTTGGTGGATGAACTGTCCCAAAGCCGCCACAACGGCGCACCCCTTTGGGTGTTGCGCGCAACATAACCTCTGTATGCACAATATCCGAACATCGGCCCACAAGGGGCCGATGTTCGGTTTTTTCATTGATAAATGGACTTTTCCCGTGTCAACTTACGGTTGAGCCGTTTGTCCAGCTCGATGACCTGCGCCAGCATTCGCTGATTGGCGCACACCTGCTTGGCCAGCTCTGCTTCGCTTTCCTCCCGGGCTTCCGCACCGTTCAAAAGCTCGCCCAACCGCTGCGCCTGCTGCTCCGGCAGGGTATTCTTCATCTCGATCAGAACGCTGCGGGTCTGTGCCAACTGATCGATGGGGCCTTGTCGCATGGAAACCAACATCTGCAGGGTGACTTGATCCTGCCGGTCCAGCGCATCGGCCAGTTGACCGGAAATATCCCACACCTCATTAAGCAGCAGATAGATGCGCTTGGTATTGACCAGCGCCTTTTGTAACACCGTCGCTTCCATCACAGCCCTCCGTCACTTGCGCGAATCGCCGCTCTTTTGCGCCTGTCGGAAGGAATCGCGCAGCTCTTCCACCATGGACTTCACATGGGTGAGCACCTCGACGCGCCGACCGATCTTCACCCGGCCCAGCTCGTAAACGAAGTATTCATACAGCTGCGTCAGATTGCGACTGATCTCATACTGATGATCCAGCGTATTGTCCAGATAGCGAATGATGTCAATGGCTCGGTCAACCGAAGTTTCCATCAGCTCGTAGCTCTCCTTGCCCAAAGCCAGCTCAGCCTGGGTCAAACGCTTGACCAGCTCATCGTACAACAGCAGCAGCAATTCGCCCTGCGTCATGGTATTGATGCTCTGTTCTTTATACTGCACATATCCCCGTGTATCCATTGTTTCGGAACACCGCCTTTAATTTAGTAGCCACCCATTGCCGAGTAGAGCGTGGAACTCTGAGCATTCATCTCAGAAATCAGCTTTTCCAGCTGAGTGAATTTCGAAGTATAGTAATCCACCTTGTCCGACAGCTTATCCTGCCACTTTTCAATCTGTGCGTTCAGATCGTCCAGCTGTCGCTGGATGGTGTTCTGATAGATGGAGGTCGGTGCCAGGGGCGAGCCGGCCTTTTCCACCAGAATACCCTTGGTCGCGCCGGTAGTAGCGGCGTACTTGTTCAGCGGCTCTTTGAGCGCTTCCATGAAGCCCTTGGTGGGGCTTCCGGCCTCGGTGGACTTGGTGAACACATCCCGCACCTTGTTGGGATCGCTGTCCAGCGCGGAACGCAGCGCCTTTTCATTCAGATTCAGCGTAGTCACGCCGTTGCTGTACGCCACGGTGATTCCGATTTCCTTGAGTGCCGCGCCGTCCGCGCCCGTCATGGAGATGGCACTGCGCATGCTTTCATACAGCGCGGACAGATCCTTATCACCAAAGAGCAGACCGGCCTTGGCCTTCTCTTCATAGGACTTGATGGCCGAGTCACTCATGTCGGCCAGATCTTCTTCGGTCAGCGGTTCATAGTACTTGCCGTTGGACTTCTGCATGGGCAGCGTCGAATAGGCGTCCTTGATCTCCTTGGCCATGGCGTTGTAGTCCTCCACCATGGACTTGATGGCATCCACCACCGCATCGGCATCCGAAGCCGCGTCAAAGGTAACCGCCTTGGCGGCATGATCAGCGCTAAGCACTTCACCCTCATAATTGAAGGTACCCTTGAGATTCATGGTCAAACCGTCGATCTCAAAGCTGTTGCTGCTGCGGGTGATATTCTCCAGTGTCTGCCCGTTGACCTTCAGCGAGAACACCGCGTCCTGACCGGCCTTGTACGCATCACCGGCGGTACTGGTATCACCAAACAGCTGCTTGGCCAGCCCGTCACCAAACTCAATCTTACCGGCCGCGCCGCTTTCCTTGGCGGAGAACAGGAACTGGTTGGTGGTCTTGGAGTAGCTGACCGATACACCCGATGCGCTGTTGCTGTTGATGGCGGTCATGACGTTCTCCAGCGTGCTTTCCTTGGAGAAGCTGCCCACCGTCTTGCCGTTGACCTTGAACGCGTGCAGGAAATTGCCCTCGGCATCCACCCGGTAGTAGTCATCGCTTCCCTCGCGCTTGGCCACCCGGTTGCCCTGGGTGTCC
>JAZSCJ010000091.1:0-3445 GCA_045602885.1 Oscillospiraceae bacterium | reverse complement strand
GAGCGGCGCAACAGCTATACCCTCAGCGACGCGCAGATGGAGGAGTACCGGCGGCTGCTGAATGTGGGCGGCACCGGCATCATGGGCTATATCGAAGTGCCCGGCATCGGTGTGACACTGCCTATCTATCACGGTACCGATGAGGCCGTTCTGCAGGTAGCTGTGGGTCATCTGGAATGGACAAGCCTGCCTGTCGGCGGTGAAAGCAGCCATTGCGTGGTTTCCGGCCACCGTGGTCTGCCCAGCGCCAAGCTGTTCACCGATTTGGACAAACTGGTGGTTGGCGATGTGTTCATTTTCCGCGTGCTGGATGAGATCCTCACTTATGAAGTGGATCAGATCCTGATCGTGGAGCCGCATGAGACCGATGCGCTGCTGATTGAGCAGGGGCAGGATCTTTGCACCCTGATCACCTGCACTCCCTACGGCGTGAATTCGCACCGTTTGCTGGTGCGCGGTCATCGCGTGGAGAATCAGGAAGAGGCGCAGTCTGTTCGCGTTACCGCGGATGCCATGCAGATCGAGCCCACCATCGTTGCGCCCATCGTGGCAATTCCCATGCTGCTGGTGCTGCTCGTTGTCATGCTGATCCCCAAACGCAGAAGGAGGTTTTGACTACTGATGAAAAACAGAATACTGTCTTTTCTGATGGCGTTGGGTCTGATGTTTGCCCTTGCAGTCAATGCCTTCGCAACGGATGAGCCGGTGCGCATGCCGGATCTTAGCCGAAAAGGCAGCCTTGAATTCACGATGGATGTGGACGGTGTGCCGCTGGACACCGGCGCTTTGAAGCTGTACTATGTGGCCAATATCATCCGGGTGGAAGAAGAACGGTATGACTTCCGACTGGTGAAGGAATTGGCCGATGCCGGTGCCAAGCTCGATACCACGGATTTGTACGATGGCGTACAGGCGAAAAAACTGCTGGAAAAGGCGAAGTCTGTGCTGTCTGATCCCCTGAATTCTGCCATTTCGGACGGAAAGGCCTCTTTCGTGGATTTGGATGCCGGTCTTTATCTGGTGTGGCAGGGGGAAGAAGATGCGTCTGATGGTTATGCTGCCATCCATCCGTTTCTGATCTCTGTTCCCAGATGGCAGAACGGTGCCTATACCATGTATGTGAATGCTGACCCTAAGGTTCCCTTTGAACCGACCACGACTCCGCCGCCGTCTCCGCCGCCCCCTACACCGCCACCTCCGCCCTGGTTGCCCCAGACCGGACAGCTGAATTGGCCGGTGCCGGTTATGGCGATCATCGGTGCGACACTGTTTATTACGGGATGGGTTTTGTGCCTGCGCAAAAAGAGAATCAAAGATGAAGAGTAAAGCCGGAATTTTCTGTATGGTTTTGGGCGCGCTCCTGATTATCGGGGCAATTGCGCTTGTATACTGGAATCAAAAGGAAGATGCAGCCGCGAAGGATTCGGTGGCGCAGATCGTGCCTCAGCTTGTGCAGCAGATTCAGGAAAGCGCCGATGCCAATGCGGATGCGGACATTCTCCCGGAACTGCAAAAGCCCGTGGAATTGCTGACGGAAGAAGACAAAAAAATGACAGAGGTGGAGATCGATGGCAACCTGTATATCGGTTATCTCTCTATCCCTGCGCTGAATATGGAGCTTCCGGTCATGAGCAACTGGAGCTATGATCAGTTACGGATTGCCCCATGCAGATATGACGGCAGCATCCGCGGCGAAGATTTGGTGTTGATGGCGCATAATTATAACAGCCATTTCGGCCAAATCTCCCAGTTGGTGATTGGCGACGAAGTGTTTTTCATGGATATGGACGGGAAAACCACCTGCTATGCAGTTGTTGGAACGGATATTCTCGATCCCTCCGCCGTGGAAATCATGACTGCCGGGGAGTATGACCTGACCTTATTCACCTGCACCTACGGCGGCGCCAGCCGCGTCACGGTGTACTGTGACTTAGCCAAATGAAAAAACACCCACCATGGGTGCGCTTAAACAGAAACGGCATAACATCAAGTGTTATGCCGTTTCTGTTTTGCATGAAAGGGAAAAAGGGGATGGGCTTTGCGCCCATCCCCTGATTTTTGCGATTATTCTTCTGTGCGTATTTTGCCCAGCGCTTTTTTGAACTGGAATGCAAACAGGATGGCTGTGAAGGTCACGGCAATCACGTCGGCAATCGGTTCTGCCATATATACGCCGATGGTTTTGTCGCTTATCAGGCTTGGAATCAGGTAAATCAACGGCAGAAGCAGCACGAACTTTCTCACCACCGCCACGAGGACGGAGGAGCCTGCGTTTCCGAGGGACACGAAGGTCATCTGGCATGCGATCTGAATGCCGAAGAGGATCATGCCGCAATAGTAGATGCGCAGCATCCGCGATGCAAAGGCGATCAGCTCTGCTTCCGGTGTGAAGATGGAAACAAAGGCGCCCGGGAAGAGCATAACAGCTGCCCAAACTGCCACTGAATAGAGCAGGCAGATTTTCAAAAGAAGCTTATAGGCTTGCTTTACGCGGGCTGTGTTCTTTGCACCGTAGTTATAACTGAGTATGGGTTGCGCGCCCTGGGCGATGCCGAGCGGGGGAAGCATGGCAAACTGCATCACGCTTGAGAGGATGGTCATGGCGCCAACGGCGATGTCGCCGCCGTATTTGAGCAGAGAGGAATTGAAGCATACCGAGATCACACTGTCGCTCGCCTGCATGATGAAAGACGCCGTGCCGAGCGCGATGCACGGCAAAACAATTTTGGGCGACGGAATAAAATGCTTCGGCTTGAGTTTGAGCATTGTTCGTTTGCCGCAGAGGAACGAGAGCACCCACGCGCAGGAAAGCGCCTGCGAAAGGATCGTGGCCAGCGCCGCACCCCGAACGCCCATATCCAGCGCGTAAATAAAGATCGGGTCGAGAATGATGTTGGAGACCGCGCCGACGATGACCGAGACCATGGAGATTTTGGTGAACCCCTGCGCGGTGATAAAGGCATTCATGCCCAGCGTCAGCTGCACGAAGACCGTGCCGAGGGCATAAACGCGCATATAGGCTGTGGCGTATTCAATGGTTTGATCGCTTGCACCGAAAGCCAAAAGAAAATCGCGATTCCAAATGAGCAAAACGGCCGTGAGCACGGCGGAAACGATGATCTGAAGACCGAAACAGCCGCCGAGCGCCTTCTCTGCGCGCTCCATATCTTTTTGGCCCATGAAAATGGATGCGCGCGGCGCGCCGCCCGCGCTGACAAGCGCGGCAAACGCGGACACGATCATAATGACGGGCATGCACACGCCCACACCCGTGAGCGCAAGGTTGCCGTTTCCCGGCATATGTCCGATGTAGATGCGGTCAACGACGTTATAGAGCATGTTGATGAGCTGGGCAATGACCGTCGGAACGGCGAGCTTAAACAGCAGCTTGCCGATCGGCGCGGAGCCAAGCATTTCTTTTGTATCTGCCATAAGAAAGAATCCT
>JAZSCJ010000090.1:0-9245 GCA_045602885.1 Oscillospiraceae bacterium | reverse complement strand
AAGCGGCGGCCATGATCGCCACCCTGCCCAGCCCGGTGGAGCGGGAGATCTACGGCAATCGTGCGGCGACCGCCGCCGGCGTGTCCGGCGATACCATGTCGGCCGAGGTGGAGAAAGCGCGCAAAAGCCAAAGCTACAAGGCGCGGCGGCAGGCAGAGCAGCAGGCGCTGACCCCGGCCAACAACGTTCAGCCCAAGGAGCGGGAGCTGCGCTACAGCAACGTTCGTTCCGCCCGGGCCGAGGAGGGAGTCATTCGGCTGCTTTTGCTGGATGTATCCCTTTATCCCAAGGCAAACCTGGAGCACGAGCAGTTTTCTTCCCCTTTCTTGGGGAAGGTATACCGCCTGCTGCGTGAGCGCTGGCAGGCCGGAGAAACACCAAGTATTCCCATGCTGACCGGCGATCTGTCCCGGGATGAAATGAGCCGTCTGGTTTCGGCGGCCGATCAGCCCGAGACCGGGCAGAACACCGAAAAGGCGCTTCGGGATTACATAGAAATTATACAGGCCGAATGGGCCAAACGGCAGGCCAACGGTGTGGATGCGCTGTTGGCGGTGCGGGAACAAAAGAGAAAAAAGGCGATGGAGGATAACAAAGCATGAGTGAAGCGAAAAAGACCGAACAGCAGGAAAGCACGGCGCTGCCCGTCACCATCAGCGGTGAAAAGATCAGCGCCAGCAAGACTGAGATCATGAAGGTGCTGGAGGGCGTGCCCGGTGCGGAAAAGCTGGGAGATCTGATCGAGCGCGGCAAGAAGAAGGGCAAGCTGTCCTCCTCGGAGCTGCTGGAGGTACTGGAAGATCTGGACATCGGCTCGGAGCAGATGGATAAGATCTACGATGTGTTGGAAAATCTGGGCATTGAAACGGCCGGTGAGGATTATCTGCCCGATCTGAATGACGAGGTCGGCCCCCCGGTGGAGGAGCTGGAAGAACTGCCGGAGGAGGAGATCGTTGACCCCAATACGCTGGTGGACTCCTTTGGCATTGACGACCCGGTTCGTATGTATCTCAAGGAGATCGGCAAGGTCAACCTGCTGACCTTTGACGAGGAAGTGGAGCTGGCCCAGACCATGGAGGCCGGCAACGCCGCGCAGGAGCAGTTGGCGGAGCTGGGCGACGATCTGGACGAGAGCGTCCGGGCGGAGTTGGAGAAGCTGGTCAAGAAGGGCGAAAGCGCAAAGCAGCGCCTGGCGGAAGCCAACCTGCGTCTGGTGGTCTCCATTGCCAAGCGCTATGTGGGCCGCGGTATGCTGTTCCTGGATCTGATTCAGGAGGGCAATCTGGGTCTGATCAAGGCTGTGGAGAAATTTGATCATACCAAGGGCTATAAGTTCTCCACCTACGCCACCTGGTGGATCCGTCAGGCCATCACCCGTGCCATCGCCGACCAGGCTCGTACCATCCGTATCCCCGTCCATATGGTGGAGACCATCAACAAGGTCATCCGCGTGTCCCGTCAGCTTTTGCAGGAGCTGGGCCACGACCCCAGTCCCGAGGAGATTGCTGAGGAGATGAGCATGCCGGTGGACAAGGTGCGTGAGATTCTCAAGATCGCACAGGAGCCGGTTTCGCTGGAAACCCCCATCGGTGAGGAAGAAGATTCCCATCTGGGTGACTTTATCCCCGACGAGGATGCTTCGGAGCCTTCCGAGGCGGCCAGCTTTACTCTGCTGAAAGAGCAGCTGGTGGACGTGCTGGGCACGCTGACCCCCCGCGAGGAGAAAGTGCTCAAGCTACGCTTTGGTATCGAGGACGGCCGCACCCGTACGCTGGAAGAGGTGGGCAAGGAGTTTAACGTCACCCGTGAGCGTATCCGCCAGATCGAGGCCAAGGCATTGCGCAAACTGCGCCACCCCTCTCGAAGCAAGAAGCTGAAGGATTTTCTGAACTAATCAAACACAAAAACCGCCGGGTCGGTGCAGCCAAGAAGCTGCGCCGACCCGGCGTGATTTATTGCCTGTTTCGTTCAATGAAGGCGAGGAATTCCTGTCTGGGCAGCGGCCGGGAGAAATAGTATCCCTGGATATAGGTGATGCCCATTTCGTCCATGCGCTGGTACTGTTCTTCGGTTTCGATGCCCTCGGCTACGATTTTCAGCCCCATGCCGTGGATCATGTGCATGGCGGCGTCCATGACATAATGAGCCTTATCGTCCGAGAAAAAGGCGTCGATCATGCTCTTGCCAAATTTGACGATGGAAACGGGCATGTCCACGATGTAGTTCAGATTGGATTGGCCGCTGCCGAAATCGTCCAGCGAGAAGCTGACGCCGTAACTTTGCAGCGCGTCCAGATTGCTCTTAAAGATATCCTCCCGGGTAAGCGGAGCCGACTCGGTGAGCTCAAAGTTGATGCACTTGGGGTCAATACCGTGCTTGTCCATGATGTGGATGTAGTTTCGGGCAAGGTTTTCATCGACACATTGCACCATGGAAAGGTTTACTTCAATGTGAGTGAAACCCAGCTCAGACAAGGGCTTTTCCCGGATTAAGCGGCAGACCTGTTCAAACATGACCTGACCCAGCTCGACGATTTTTCCGTTTTTCTCCGCTACGGGGATAAACTCGCCCGGGGAGATCAGTTTCCCGTTTTCGTCACGCAGCCGCATCAGCGCTTCGGCCGAATTAAAACGATGAGTCACGGTAGAATAAATCGGTTGGAAATAGGCTTCCACGCGGTTGTGGGACAGCGCTTCATCGATCAGTTGTGCGACTTCTTTTTCACGCCGCATATCCAAAATGGCGGCCTCGTCAGCAATGAAGTGGCCGTATCCGTTTCGCTGGGCATTGATGGGCTGGAAGAAGGCGATTTGCTTGAGGAAATAGGAAAGATCTTCTTCGCAGGAAAACAGCGAAGAATCGGAAAGGCTTGCCCAGTACGCGCGGCGCAGGTAAAGGCGATCCAGGTCATAGGTTTTGCGAATCTGAACCTGGAAGCTGGTCTCCCACATTTTGGCTCTTTGGGCATCCGGGAAAATCAGCACGATCTCATCGGCCGAGCGGCGGAACACGGTTGCCTGATGCAGGGGGAAGATGGTGGCGGCGCGTTCCCAACGGAATTTAGTGCCGCACAACGATTCAATCAGATTGCTCAGCGTAATGAAAATCAGCGCAAAACTGGTGCCGTCGGCATACATTTGCTGGGTATAGTCAATCAGCGCGTTTTGGTTGAACAAGCCGCTTTGCTTGTCAAGGTGGATACTGGGATCGCCCAGCTTGATGTACAGAATCAGCATTCCGATGCTGCCGGCAAAGCTGATCAGCAGGAGCTGGGGGAAGAGAAACTGGATCACGCCGGCAATCAGCCAAAGCATCATCCAGGCGGCAACGGCGGTGCGCCGATCGGGATTCATCCGTGCCCAGTGGCGTGTGATCCGGTAGAAAACCTGAAGAATGTGCAGCAAAACGATCAGACAGGTCACATTGGCGGCCGGGCCATAGGTATATAAATGGTTGCCTTGGTTATAAATTTTAATGGGTAGCGCAAAAGTCACAACGATGCAGAGGGCGGCGAATATGAGTTGCGGAATGGTTTTTTGAAGGAAGATTTGACGCTGGCTGAAGATGTCGTGGCTCAGATAAATCACCACGCAGTTGACGCAAAGGCAAAGGAAAACCAGATATGCTTTGCACAGCAGTGCAGTAAGAACCGGGAAGGCGTCATAGTGATTGACGATCATCCAAATGGAGAGAAGGTCCAGCACGTGGGTAGCAAGCATTAATACAAGCATGAGCAAAAAGGTGCGCTGCGAGTGGAAAAGCAGCTTTTTGCGCACGCCAAAGAATGCGATCAGGGTCAGAAGAATGATGATTCCGCACGCTTGCGACAAAGTATTCACGCCTACCTTCACCTCCTTGTGTTATGAAATGAACCGGGTCTGTTCCCATCAAACCCTACATATTGTGGGCAAAAGAGAAAAGTGCACAAAAAAACGCAAAGTCACCTTACATTTATATTAAGTATAGCACAAAAGAAAAACGATGGAAACAGAAAAATGAAAAAATTTGCAGAAATAGGGAACGATGTAATTGCACGTCATCAAGCGATAAAATGCGCAAAAACAGTCAAAAACAGCGGAAAAACACCCAAAACACAATTATACACATCGTTATACAAGAAAAAAGACGCATTTTGTAAGAAAAGCAGCCATCAGACTGCACTGTGTTTGTCGGTTTTTATGCAGATCGGACGTCAGTCTACGAAAAACTGCGGATCCATGCCGAAGACCTGAACCACTTCCAGCTGGTCGGATGCAAGCAGGTCATGGGAAGTGACCAGACCGCCGCCGTCACGATCCAAATCATACCCGTGCTGCATCCAGGCGTACCAAACCAGGTAGGAGCATTGTACGCCAAACGAGCGGTCCTGGGGTGCAGGCGCCTTGGGGCCGATCCAACCGGCGCTGAGATGATAGGGTACGTCCAGCAGATGCTCCAGACTGTACTGCACCACCTGCTGGCGCAATTCGGGGGTGCTTCCCTTGACCCGTAAAACGGCGTAGCCGGAATAGGTGTGCCAGCTTCGGGTGCTGGCAAGGGAGGAGTTGCTGCCCCAAACGGTCGCTTCCAGCGTGGTGTCTGCATCAATGACCAGGGCGGCGTGTCCATGCCGCCAACCGGCGGAGTGGGTGGACAGCGTGATCAGAATGTCGCCCGGCTGCAAGGCGGTGGCAGGCGGACACCCTCCGTTGGCCAGACGATCCTCCCGGGTAAACCACCCCAGAAGAGGGGTGCAGACCACCTCGCGCTGGGCAAAAAAGGCCTGCTGCGCCGCCTTACGTGCGGTGAGATCAAGTTGCCCGGCGGCGATGGAGCCCAGCCCGGTCTGCAGCAGGAGAGTTTTCGGGTCGGTCTCTTCCGTCAGTGCCACTTGGGGGTAGGTGGGAACAAAGCGGCCGGTTCGGTGGGCGAAAAAACGCTGAAGCAGGTAAACGCTCAGACAAACCGCCGCAATCAAAAGCAGAATGCGGCAAAGTCGCTTCTGCCATCGTGTCATTCTCATAAGTCACCCGGCTTTCACATAAATGTTCCTTGGATCATCGTTATTATGAACGCAAGCAGGCGCTTAATATGGGGAAAGGCGGCGAAAATGGACAGTCGAATCACACAATTGCGCAGCAAGGAGATCATCGATATCCATAGTGGGGCCCGGTACGGTTATGTGGGCGATATGGAGCTGGATCTGGAAACCGGGCTTATCCGGGCGCTGATCGTACCCGGTCGGCTGCGCTTTTTTGGACTTTTGGGCCGGGAGCGGGAACGGGTTTTCCCGTGGCACAGCGTGCGGCGATTTGGGGAGGATATCATTCTGGTGGAAGGGGAAACCAAAGAAAAATAAATAAAAATGAAAAAATGCTTGCAAAAAGTGTTTTGTAGTGATAAAATACCAAGGCATTACGCATGGGAGGCGGACAGGGCTCCGGCTGCTCCGAACGGAGTGGAGTTGCCTGAATGAAGCGCCCAGAGGTAATAACAATTAAAGGAGGAATTTTTTATGGCAGTCGTATCCATGAAGCAGCTTCTGGAGGCCGGTGTTCACTTTGGCCACCAGACCCGTCGCTGGAACCCCAAGATGGCAACCTACATTTACACCGAGCGCAATGGTATTTATATCATTGACCTGCAGAAGACCGTGAAGAAGCTGGAGGAAGCTTACAACTTTGTTCGCTCCATCTCCGAGCAGGGCGGCACCATGCTGTTCGTTGGTACCAAGAAGCAGGCTCAGGACGCCATCCGTGAAGAGGCCGCCCGTTGCGGCATGTACTGGGTCAACGCCCGCTGGCTGGGCGGTATGCTGACCAACTTCAAGACCATGCGCGGCCGTGTGGACCGTCTGGCTCAGCTGAAGAAGATGCAGGAGGACGGCACCTTCGACATGCTGCCCAAGAAGGAAGTCATGAAGCACATGGGCGAGATCGCTAAGCTGGAGAAGTACCTGGGCGGCGTGACCGAGATGAAGAAGATCCCCGCTGCTCTGTTTGTCGTTGACCCCCGCAAGGAGCGCAACGCCATCAACGAGGCCCGCAAGCTGAACATCCCCATCGTCGCCATCGTTGACACCAACTGCGATCCCGATGAGATCGACTACGTGATCCCCGGCAACGATGACGCCATCCGCGCCATCAAGCTGATCGCTTCCGTCATGGCCAACGCCATTCAGGAAGGCCGTCAGGGCCAGGACGCTGTCGCTGAGGCTCCCGCCGCAGAGTAAGCGTAAAAGAGTTCTAAGGTTTGGAGCGCCCGCCCGCCTGTGGCGGGTGGGCGCTCATTTAGTTTTAAAATAATTTATTGGAGGAATTTAAAATGGCTTTTACCGCAGCTGATGTTAAGAACCTGCGCGAGATGACCGGTGTCGGCATGATGGACTGCAAGAAGGCTCTGGCCGAGGCCGACGGCAACATGGACAAGGCGGTTGAGATCCTGCGTGAAAAGGGTCTGGCTGCTTCCCAGAAGAAGGCCGGCCGCATCGCCGCCGAGGGTATGGCTTACGCCGCTGTTGTGGATGGCGTGGGCGTGGTCGTTGAGGTCAACGCCGAGACCGACTTTGTGGCCAAGAACGACAAGTTCGTTGACTTTGTTAAGGGCGTTGCCGCTACCGTGGCCGCCAACAAGCCCGCCGATCTGGACGCTCTGATGGAGTGCAAGTTCGCCGGCACCGATATGACCGTGACCCAGCAGCAGCAGGAGATGGTGCTGGTCATCGGCGAGAACATTCAGGTTCGCCGCTTTGCCTTCTACACCGAGGGCGTTTCGGTTCCCTATATCCACGCCGGCGGCAAGGTCGGCGTTCTGGTCAACCTGGAGACCAACCTGACTGCCGAGCAGGTTACCGAGGCCGGTAAGGACGCTGCCATGCAGATCGCCGCTCTGAACCCCCGCTTCTGGGACAAGTCCGAGGTCACTCAGGACGTTCTGGATGAGGAGAAGAAGATCATGCTGGCTCAGATGGCCAACGATCCCAAGATGGCCAACAAGCCCGACCAGGTCAAGGAGAAGATCGTTGAGGGCAAGCTCAACAAGTTCTACACCGAGAACTGCCTGCTGCAGCAGGAGTTCGTCAAGGACGGCGACGTGACCGTGGAGAAGTACCTGGCCAACGCTGCCAAGGCTCTGGGCGGCACCATCACCTTCAAGACCGCTGTTCGCTTTGAGAAGGGCGAGGGCATCGAGAAGAAGCAGGAGAACTTCGCAGAAGAAATTGCCAAGCAGCTGGCTGGCAACTAATCGGAAGATGATTACAACCGGGCGCGTAAGCGCCTGGTTGTTTTTTGCGGCGAAGTTCTCCTGCTCTCGCGCCGAGTGGCGCGTCAAATCGAAGCCGCAGGCGGAGATTTGCGCAGGGCGAATTCACTTCGCCCGAGCATTGAAAAGAGCGGGGACCCCATGCGGCGCAAGCCGAGTGGGGCCAACTTCGCAGAAGAGATCGCCAAGCAGCTGGCTGGCAACTAATCCGAGTTTATTGCAACCGGGCGCGTAAGCGCCCGGTTGTTTTTTGTGGAAAACTTGAGCAAAAAGACTGTTTTGATGCAAATATCGACAAAGAGCTATTGCAATTCGATGGATAATTCTTTATAATTGTTTGAGTATATGCATCGAAATTTCTGAAACTGCGTTTGCAGCGTGAAGTAAGGAACGATCGGTTTATGTATTTTGGCAGTGTGCGTTTTTTCAAAAACTTAATCCTGCTGTGTGTAATCATTTTGATTGCAATTCCGACTATTTTGGCGATCCGTTTCGGAACGGCGCCGCAAAGACAGGCCAAAGAGGTTGCCTTGCTCAAGGCGGAAGTGGAGCAGCTGCAGCAGCAGATGCAGGCCATGCAGCAGCAAGATGCCAACCAGTCGGGCGAGCCGACGGGGGGTGATATGCCGGAGTTCTCGCCTGCAGTCCCGGAATATCAGTCGCTGTACCCCGATTTTTACGCACCCCAGCCCTTGGGAGAACTGGTGCAGACCGATGGTATGATCTATCTCACCTTTGATGACGGCCCGACGGCCAACACGGATAAAATCCTCAGAACGTTGGCGCAACAGAATGTCAAGGCCACCTTTTTCATCAACGGCCGATCCAACGAAACGGATTTTGAGCGGATGAAAGAAATTGTGGAGCAGGGACATACACTGGGGATGCATTCCTACACTCATAATTACAGTCAAATCTACCATTCGGTGGAAGAATATCTGGACGATATGTACCAGCTGTTTGTGCTGATTCGTGACGTTACCGGCGAGACGCCCACCTGTTTCCGTTTCCCGGGTGGCAGCATCAACAGCCACAACAAAGGACTCTATCAGGAGCTGATCGCTGAAATGATGCGGCGTGGATTTGTGCCGCATGACTGGAATATTTCGGCGCAGGACGCAACGGCACATCCTCTGGATGAGGACGAGGTGCTGGCCAATGTATTCAGCAGCGCCCAAGGGAAAAAATGGGGCGTGGTGCTGATGCATGACGGTGCGGCACAGAGCAGCACCGCGGCGGCTCTGGATGACATCATTGAAGGTTTTCGGGAAAGAGGATACCGGTTTGACCGGATTCAACCCAACACCATGCCGGTTTTGCTGAGTTATCTTGATTAAGGAAAGAGTGGGGTATTATCATGTCGAAAAAAGATAATTTTAATCAGGCCATGTTTGATATGTTCGGTGTAGGCAAAGAGCCTGTTCAGGAATCGGTTCAGGGTACGGAATCTACTGCAGCGGCATTGGATACCGAAGCTCTGGAGCGCAATGTGGTTCAATTCCGTCCTTCCGACGGCCCCGAGCTGAAGGTGCTCTCCCTTCCCGTGACTTATCTGGCACCCGGTACGCGCATGGAAGGTATTCTGCGCTCGGAGGGTTCGGTGGAGATCGACGGCGAGTTTAAGGGCGACATTTTGGCTGAAGGCAATGTGACCCTGCGTACCGACGTGACCGGTAACATTACCGCCCGCAATCTGAAGATCGAGGGCTGTTGTCTGACCGGTGACGCCCGCGTTTCCGACCAGGTGCATCTGAACAGCGAATCCTCGGTCAACGGTAACGTTACCGCCGGTATGCTGACCAGCGGCGGCACCATCATCGGTGATCTGGATGTGCAGCACAATATGGCGCTGGAACAGGGCGCTAAGGTGGTGGGTAATGTCACCACCGGTACCATGAGCATTGCCCGTGGCGCCATCATTCGCGGCAACGTGGAGACCCGCGGCGAAGATCTGGACTAAGCAACAACGATATGTAAAAACCGCCGGACACTTACGTGTCCGG
>JAZSCJ010000089.1:0-30795 GCA_045602885.1 Oscillospiraceae bacterium | reverse complement strand
GCGTGAAGATTCCGAACCGGCCGTTCTGCCGGTTCTCCCCTTTGTTTTTTTACATTCCGTGTTCCCGTCCGCTGTCTATGCGGCGGCTTTGCTTGCGGAATTTGTCCGGCGTGACGCCCACCAACTTTTTGAACACCTTGCAATGATAGCTCTGGTCATCAAAGCCGCACATACTGCAAACCTCTGCGATGGGCACATTACCGGCCAGCAGAAGCGACTTGCTCTTTTCCACCCGGATCTGGTTGAGATAGGCACGGAAGCTGCAGCCCATCTCCTCTTTAAACACCTTGGAAAAGTGGGAATGGGAGTATCCCACATAGTCGGCAACGTCGGACATATTCAGATTCTTTTCAAAATTGGCGTTCATGTAGCTGACCGCGCGGTGAATGATGTTTTTGTGCTTGGAGTCCACCAGATCAAACACCAGATCGGTGAATCGGGTCAGCACCCGCGCCAGCCATCGGGCCACGTCTTCCTGATCGTGCAGCTGCTTCAATTCCTGCATATAGCGGTGGTTGGTCTCGAAAATAACCGGGATGGCCGCGCCGCCGTTGATGGCCGCTCGGGCCAGCAGCGCCAGCAGCTCGGTGATCCGCGTCTGGATCGTACCCGGATCGCGGGCAAAGAAGAAAATATGACCCAGAATCTCATTGAGCAGTGCCGTTGCCGTGGGCTTATCGCCCCGGGAAATGGCCGACATCAGCGCCTGCTCGGTTTCAATGGGATAGGGCACATCCTGCTGCTCGGCCTTGACCTGATGGACGTATTCGCTGATGGAGCGCTGTTGCTGCGTGTCGCTGCTTTGTAAAAACAAGGCATGGCTGCTGTCCCCCACGCAGATGGCATTGGCAAACAGCTGGGTGGACAGATGGTGCAGCTGGGACGGTGTGATCATGGGCAGCGTAACGAGAAAGGCGCGCAGCGCACGCACATGACCGGCCGGGATGTTTCGCTTGTCAATGATGTTGTCCAGACAATCGTCCACTTCACCCAGAAGCACGGGCCCGGCCACCAGACCGCCGATCACCGTGCCGCCGGTGACGACAGGGGCGGAAAAGTAGGTAAAGCCGGACTCGCAGGAGTAGATGTATCGGCCGCCGAAGCGCTCGGCCTGCAGCAGACCCCGCAGATGCAGATCCTGACAAAGGGGCGCTTTGCCGGGCAAATTGTGGAGATACTCACATTCATTGACCTGCGGCGCACCCTGCTCATGCAGAATATCCCCCGTGGTAGACAGCACACGGCAGCAAATACCGCAGGTAAAGGAAAAGGAATCCGCCATTTCAACAGCGGTTTTCAGATCAAATTTCGGCACGGCTGATCACCTCGCGTTCCAATCCTTTGCATAAAGCGGTTTATGTAGGTAAAATTTGGTCGATCTCACACAGGATGGCATCCAGATTGTTCCGATATTCCTTCAGCGTGGCATGCCACGTTTCCAAACAGTGCCGCCCTTCCTCCGTGATGGAATAAACCCGGCGCGGTTTGGCCGTGGAGTCCGTATCCCAACGGGAGGACACCAGACCGCTGTTTTCCATGCGCTTGAGGGTGCGGTACAGACCGGCCGGGTCCAGACTGTCGCCGGAGACCATACCGCTTTGCTCCAGATCGGCGATCATCTGAAAGCCATGGTTATCCCCCCGGGTCAAAAGCACCAGCAGCGCCGGCTGAACAAATTTATCCAAAAAAGAACCGTTGCAGGCACATTTCTCCATAAAGAAGGCCCTCCCCTTCGCTGATTGCTTCCATTTTATCGCATCGCGGGCAACCCGTCAAATATTTTGTAAACTTTTGCGACAAAAGCGCAATAATCACTTCCAATTACCATTTTGCATCTTTGAAAACTTGGCCTTGTGGAAGCCATCCGAAAAAGAAAGGAAGATTTTGCGAAAAATCTCACAAAAAATTACTAAGAATCGCAAAAAATTCAAATGCAGGCTGTATTCGCTTGTATTATAATAGAGCCACCATACAACGCGAGCCCGAAGCGGCTCACATATTGAAGGAGGACTTCTCTTATGACGCCCAAGGAACTTTTGTTTGCCACTCTGGAGCACAAGCCCACTCCCCGTGCCGCCTGGATTCCCTTTACCGGTGTGTATTCCGCCCGACTGAAGGGTTACACCGCCACCGAATTCCTGCAGGATGAGGACAAGATGGTCGAGTGCCTGCTGGAAGTCAACAAGATGTTCAAGCCCGACGGCCAGTGCTGTATCTTCGATCTGCAGATCGAGGCCGAGATCCTGGGCTGTGACCTGGTTTGGGCCGATGACGGCCCCCCCTCCGTGGCTTCTCACCCCCTGGCTGACGCCGAGGAGATCGAGGTCCCCTGCGAGTGCACCATCCCCGGCCCCAACGACGGCCGTATCCCCCTGGTGTGCAACGCCATGCGCCGCATGAAGGAAGCTGTGGGCGACACCACCGCTCTGTACGGTCTGATCACCGGCCCCTTCACTCTGGCCTCCCACCTGCGCGGCAGCGACATCTTCATGGACATGTTCGATGATGATGAAGCCGTTCAGAAGCTGCTGGCTTACTGCAACAAGGTCGCCTGCAAGATGGCTGACTACTTCATCGACGCCGGCATGGACGTCATCGCCGTGGTCGACCCCCTGATCTCCCAGATCTCC
Source organism: Oscillospiraceae bacterium (assembly GCA_045602885.1). GTDB lineage: Bacteria > Bacillota > Clostridia > Oscillospirales > Oscillospiraceae > JAJPXI01. Next base: position 28,165 of record JAZSCJ010000089.1, on the reverse strand, counting down.
ACCGCACACTTTGAGGAGTTCATGAGCGAGCCCTTCACCGCTCTGTTCGATCACATCAAGGCCCGCGGCGCTTACGCTTCTTTCTTCGTCTGCGGCGACGCTACCCGTAACGTGGAAGGCATGTGCCAGACCGGCTGCCACTCCATCTCGGTGGATGAAAACGTCAACCTGAAGGTCGCCAAGGACATCTGCGACAAGTACAACGTTTCCATCGGCGGTAACATCCCCCTGACCACCACCATGCTGCACGGCTCTCAGATGGACAACATGAAGTACTGCGTTGACCTGATCGACTCCTTCGAGAACAAGGACGGTCTGGTGGTCGCTTCCGGCTGCGACATGCCCTTCGGCGTGCCCTTCGAGAACACCATCGGCTGCATGCAGGCCATTCTGGAGACCGACACCATCCGCGAGATGGTCAAGGACTACGTTGCCGAGGACGACACGCAGGACGTGGAGCTGCCCGACTACGCCAACCTGTCCAAGCCCCTGGTCGAGGCTTTCACTCTGGATCCCGCTACCTGCGCCGCCTGCACCTACATGGTCGCTGCCTCCGACGAAGCCAAGGCTACCTTCGGTGACGCCATCGACTACAAGGTCTACAAGTACACCATCAAGGAGGACATCGCTCGCACCAAGAAGATGGGCGTGCCCAATCTGCCCTCCCTGTACATCAACGGTCAGCTGAAGTTCCAGTCCATCATCCCCTCCAAGGAAGAGCTGGAAGCTGCCATCCGCGAGGTCATGTAATCTCTGCTTTTTACCAAACTGCGGTGCAGGAATTCTCCTGCACCGCAGTTCTTTTTTATAATCGCAAAAAAGTACCAAAATTCATTGGTTAATTATAGCAATATCTTTTGCCATAGGATATAATCACATAGTAGACTAAGTCTAATATGTGATAATGGAGGTTTCTTCTATGAACACACGGACTGTTGACACCGCATTGCTGGATATTCTGAATAAGGCCGGACAGCGCCAGCCGTTGACGCTGGAGGAATGTAAATATCTGCTGGCTCAGCCCGCGCACTCCTACGCCTCCTCCCTGATCCGCGCTATGGCCAATGACCTGACCCGGGAAAAGACCGATAACGCCGGCATCGTAATTGGTCAGGTGGGTGTCGATGTCCATCCCTGTAACGCCGGCTGCCGCTTCTGCTCCTTTGGCGAGGGGCACACCACCATCCCTCACATTCGCCTTCAGAAGCAGGCCATGCAGGCCGCCATTGACGGCTTCCGGCGTGAGGACGACCTGTACGGCATTTATCTGATGACCATGGCGGACACCGATCCGGATTTCCTGCTGGACATGGTGGCCTACGCCCGTGCCAACACCCCTGCTACCACCCAGATCTGGGTGAATACCGGCGACCGCGACCGCAGCTACTTTGCCGAGCTGGCCGCCGCCGGTGCCCGCGGTGCTTATCAGGTCTGCCGTCTGCGTGAAGGCACGGACACCAAGCTGGATCCCAAGACACGCTACGCCACCATGGAAAACATCCGCGCCGCCGGACTGGATCTGTTCAGCTGCTGTGAGCCCATCGGCCCGGAGCATACGGTGGACGAACTGGCGGAAAATATTTTCCTGTGCCTTGATCTCGGCGTGACGCAATTCGGCGCCATGCGGCGAGTGGCGGTACCCGGCTCTCCCCTCTACGATTTGGGTCAGATCAGCGACCTGCAGATGGCGCACGTCATGGGCTGTGTCGGTCTGGTGTATGCCAGCGTGGACAGCGCCCGCTTCTTCGGTGTGCATGAGCCTTGTCAGCTTGGTTATCTGGCCGGCGCCAACTTTGTCACCGCCGAAACCGGCGCCAATCCCAGAGATATCGCCCAGGAAACCAGCAAGGGACGCGGCTGGGACATGGAGCGCTGCCGCAAGCTGCTGTTCGAGTGCGGCTTTACCTCTCTGCTGCGCGGCGACGAAAGCCGCATCACGCTGGATTACGATTATCTGGCCAAAACCGGCTCTCTGCTGTAAAAATCCCCTTTGTTTCCGGTATTTTTTCAACCGGAATGTCATTGAGTCCACGCACACTTTGTGTTACGATGAATACCATGAGAAACCCCGCTCACCCATTTTTTGATAAAGGAGTCACCACATGACAAAGCTTTATCTCATCACCGGTTTTCTCGGTGCGGGAAAGACCACCTTTCTTCATAAATTCGTCCGCCTGTTCCCCGATCAGAAAATTGCCTTGATCATCAATGAGTTTGGCAAAAACGGTGTGGACGGCGCGCTGCTGCAGGATCTGGAGATCGCGCTCACCGAGATCGACAACGGCTCCATCTTCTGCGCCTGCAAGCTGGAGCAATTTGAGGATGCCCTGCAGGACACGCTGGAGAAAAAGCCCGACCTCATTTTCGTGGAGGCCTCCGGTCTGTCCGATCCCACGGCGGTAAAAAGCATTCTGGGGCGCGAGGTCTACCGGGATTTGGAGTATGCAGGCGCGATTTGTCTGGTGGACGGTGTTCGTTTCCATAAGATCTACGAAACCGCGCGCGTGTGCCGGATGCAGCTGGCCATCAGCGATATGATTCTCATTAACAAGGCCGACAAAGCCACCCGGGAACAGATGGACACCATCACGACCATCGTTCGCTCGCAAAAACCCGGTTGCCCCATTCACGAAATCCAATTCGGCCACTTTGAGCGCCAGTGGCTGGACGAGCTGGAACACCCCGCTGCGGACGATGGGCAGGAGATCCACAGCAAGGACATCACCCTGCAAAAGCTGACCCTCACCGTGGGCGGCTTTGATCTCAAGTCGCTGACTTCCTTCTTGAAGATGTTCTCGGAGGATACCTATCGAATCAAGGGCTTTGTTTCTTTGCCCGAAGGGCTCTTTCTCGTGAGCTGTGTCGGTCCCATGGTGGACATTCAGCCCTTCCAGGGCGAAACGCCGGAGGTAAACACGCTGGCCATCCTCTACGGAAACGGCCTGCCCGCCAAAAAGAGCATCAAGGAAGCCAAAAGTTGGTTCCCCGATCATGTAATCGAGTGGAGCTGATCCGGCCGGAAGTGCCAAGCAAACCCAGGCAACGCATCCTTTTGAATACCAAACCTGCACATCGTTGAAAAAAGGGCGGTGGAGCGAGCTTTTTAACGCCCGCTCCACCGTCTTTCCCTTGTGCGCCATCATATTTCCGATATCGGTTCCCAGCCGGCTTTCTTGTAGAATAATGTAAATATGAATATAAATACATTGAAAAAACAAGAAAGGTGTGGTATGATTCTGCTAATAAGCCAACCTCGGAGGAACAGATGGTACAGCTTCACGAAGTCTTTTTTTCCTATGGAAAACGACGGATATTAAGCGCTCTGAGTTTTTCCGTCATGCCCGGAGAGTGTGTGGTGCTGGCCGGGCGCAACGGTTCAGGAAAATCCACCGCACTTTCGATCATGGCCGGGGTTCTTCGCCCCACCTCCGGAACGGTCACAATCCAAGGCGATCTTGCCTTTATCCCCCAGGGAACGGCTCTGTTTGAGGATATGACTGTCAACGATAATCTGCAATTCTTCGCCGGACTCAAGCAATGCCCGGTACCGGAATCGCTCCCTTTCGGCGTGGAGCGCTACGGCAAAACCCGGGTGGCCAAGCTCTCCGGCGGTATGAAAAAGCAGGTAAGCATCGCCTGTGCGCTGCTTGGCGAGCCCAAGGTTATCCTTTTGGACGAACCCTGCGCCGCCTTGGACGCCCCCTACCGGGAGGAGCTTTCCCAGATCATCCACGATCTCAAACGCCGGGGATGCGCTATTGTCTATGTCGGGCACGATCCCATGGAGTTTGCATCGTTTTACGACCGACTGATTTTCTTTGATGCCCAACAAACCGAGTATACCAGGGAACAATTGTCCGGCAATCCGGCGGACAATACCCACCTTTATCATTCGTTTACCAATCTTTTTAAAAAATAAAACATGAGGAGGATCGTTATGAACGATAACGAAACGAAGTCCGGCAAAAAAGGTATTATCATTGGCGCAATCATTGCTCTGGTCGTGATTGTGGTTGCTGTTCTTGCTTTGGCACTTGGCGGCGGCTCCACAAACTTGATCGGAACCGGCCTGAAGAACAGCATCAAAGCACTGCAGAAAAACCAAACTATCTCCCTGATCAGCAATGTGGCAAATGGCGGCAGCACCGAGATCATTGCCGATCTTGAGACCCTTACCGTAAGCGTTACCGGCGAACCGGTTCTGGATGGTTCCGTTTCCGTAAAGCTGCACACCGACTTCGAGAACAGCAAGGCCGCTGCAGTCGGCAGTCTTAACCTCGATAACAGTGAACCCCTCGACGCAAGCATTTTCTTCAGCCAGGACAGCATTGCAGTTGCATCCAAGTGGCTGCTTGGTAAGGAAGCTTATGGCGTTGATCTCACGAAACTGGCGGAAAACTTCGAAAAGTCCGAGTTCGGTGAGGATGGCGAGTATTCCCTCGATATCGAAATTCCCGAGGATGCCGCAAATTACGCTGCTGACGCAAAGAAGTTTGCCGAGGACACCCAGAAGCTGGCAGAGGATGTCCTTGCCAAGCTTGCCAAAACGGTCAATAAGAACGCCGAGATCACGAAGCAGTCCGACTCCATTGATTTTGGTGACGAAACCGTAAAGACCACCGCCGTTACGGTCAGCATGGATCATGAGCAGATCGCGGCCGTCTGTGCTGATATGATCGACTATGTTCGTACCGACAAGGGCATCAAGCACTATCTGGATGAGAACATCCGGTACATCCTTGTGGTCTCCGGCGAAGTTTCTGTCGACGTGGCCGAGGACGAACTGAAGGACTACATTGACCAGTTCTACGATGAACTCGACGAAATCGATGAGGACAGCATGGAAATGCTGGCAGAGCAGTTTGAGGAAAGCGATGTTTCCATCGATCTGACCTTCCACATCACCAAGCGCGGCCAGCAGTTGGTGGGCATCGAGAGCAAGGTAACGGCCGATGACGAAACCATCCGTGCCTCCATCTACGCAGGTCCCGACCTGGCCAACATCACCGAGATCGATATCCGTACTACTTCTGTTTACGACGAAACCTATCGCATCTCTTATGTTGTGGAAACCAATGACAAGAACGAGTACGAAGCCGAGCTGAAAATCACCGAGGATTCCGAACCTCTCACTTCCGGCTCGATCAGCTGGGACAAGAAGAACGGCGACTTTACCGCAACGATTTCTGATGAATGGGGCGATGAGTATACCTTCGAGGGCACTTTGGAATCGTCCGCCAAGAAGGCCAGCCTCTTTATCGAGCGTGTCGCTTCGGATTACGGGACCGTCGACTTTGATACGACCGTTGTTCTCACTGCATCGGACAACGTACCCTCCACGCCCAAATTCAAGGATGTGCTCAAGATGGATGCCGATGAGCTGGAAGAGCTGGGCGAAGATATCAGCGAAGTAATCGAAGAGTTTTATCAAATGCTCTCCGACTATTAACGACAAAACATACTAAGGGGCAGGACAAATATGCGACACAGTATGCTGAAAAGAGACGTTCGCCTATTTATCCGCAGCCTCATACCGGCGGCGGCGCTCACCGTGGTTTTTGCCATGGTGTGCGCCGCTGCGGCGCTTTCGGCCACAAAGGGTGCCGAGGATCTTTTCGTCCCGGTCAAGGCGGCCGTGGTGGATCAAGAGGACTCCTTCAAAAGCCGCATGGTGATCAACACTGTGGCCGGAATGGACTACATCACCGACCTGATGGACATTGCGCTGTACGATATGGATGAGGCTATGACCGGTCTGCAGGACGGCCAGCTGGCCGCCGTGATCATCCTGCCGGAGGGCACGATGGGCGGCATCCTATCCGGACAGGATACCAAAGGCACGATTTACCTCTCGCCAGCAGCCGCCAGCCGTGCCGATGTTGTCGCCAGCGCCGCCTCCTTTGGAACGCTCATGCTGACCGCCGGCCAGTACGGCATTTTCAGCGGCGAACATCTCATCTGGAAAAACGGCATGAAAGAGCAATTTCATCAGGACTTTCTGAAAAAATACAACGCCATCCTCATGGCAAACGCCATGGATGCAAATGACGCGTATTTCCGCATACAGGTGACCGATTATGCCGACACCAATATGTCCACCACCGCTTACTATGCCGTGTGCTGGCTGACGCTTTTGCTTCTGTTGGTAACCATGTTTTTCTCACGGTTGTACACGGACGACGTGAAAAAGCCCATGCTTTGCCGTCTGCGTGGCCTTGGCGTAGGAGACGGCGCCTTTCTTGCCGGAAAGATACTTTTCCCCTTTGCATTCCTGACCATTCTTCTGGTGGCGATCATTGCGGCCATGCATACGTCGGTGTCCCTTCATGTGACGTTCGGCACGGTGCTGTGCGCACTCGCCGGTGCGCTTTTGGCCGCCTTGATTGGCGGCGGCATCATGATGGCCATCCCCCACGGCGTGCCTGTGGTGGCGGCAGTGGCGGTGGCAGGACTGCTTTTGTGCGGCGGATTTATCCCCCGACAGCTGCTGCCCCACGCCCTGCTTACCCTCGGCAGCGCAACGCCGTTTGGCGCGGTACAGGGGCTTATCCTGCCGATTTTCGGCGGCAGAATAACTGTTGCGCCCCTTCTGGCGGCCGTGATGTACACATGGTTGCTTCCGCTGCTTGTTCACAGACGGCTCACGCTGATTCGGATTGGCGGTGATGCGGTGTGAAAACGGCCATGTTCATGCTCAAGCGCACCCTGCGCCGCTGGCCGGTGCTTCTCCTGCTGCTTCTGGCCCCCATCGCTGCAGTATATCTTTCCGGCACGCAATCCACGCCCCCGGCCGGCCTTTATATGCCGGAGGATAGCCCGATTTCCTCCAGAGTGGCGCAGCACCTTTTGGATCACGGTTACATTCTGTGCGATGACCCGGAAACGATGCGCGAGCGCGTCCGGCTGGGAGAGCTGGACTGCGGCGCTGTGTTCCCGGAGGATTTTTCTCACCGGGTAGTCCATGGCCAACTGGATGAGTGCATCCGCTTTTACCAATCGCCAGGCTCCTATACACCGGAACTGTATCAAAGTCACATCACCGCTGCCGTTTTTAAGGAGTATACGCCTTACCTTACCGCAAAAGCCTTCCAAGGCACTGCGGTAACGACACAGGACGTTGTGGCCGAATATGAGGCCATGTTTGCAAGCGGCCCTGCATTCTCCTTTGACGTTGTGATCGGTGACGCCACAACCGCCCCCGAGGATATCCGTGCCCGATCTCTGGCCATGGGTGCCACAGCGATATTGCTGTGTGCGGTGGTGTTGGCTTTTTGCATCGAGATTCTGGAACGCTCCTTCCGCCCGATGCTGGTGCGGCTTGGCCTGCGGCGGTGCATCACATCGGTGCTGTTGCCCGAGATCTTTTGTACTACAATCGAAGTCGCCCTTTTCAGCGCCGCAGGCCTTTCTCTGGCCGGTTTTTCAAACCTTGTTTTGTCTGGTTTGATTTACACCGTTTTGTTAACGGGATTCGGCCTGTTCTTTTCCACCCTGTTCCCAAATACAAAGACAGCGTATGTGGTACTGCCCTTAATGGTCATCGGTTCGGCGGCGCTGTGCCCCATTTATACCGATCCGGCGCTTCTCATTCCCGTGGTGGAGCATGTGCGCCGCTTGCTGCCGGCCTACTGGCTGTGGCTGGTTTCGGCATCGCCGGTTATGTCCTTGCCAATCGCCGTTGCCGTATTTGCTCTTGGCCTGTTGTGCGTATCGATGCGGTATAAAAAACGAAACAAGCGCCACTGCTAACGCAAGACAAACAATCCAAAGAGCGGTTAACAGACCATCACTTTCTCCCCTTTCGCCGAGCCATCGCCAGTCTTTTCAAGGCAAAAAACTCCCCGCCTTCGATCGAAGGCGCGGGGTTTTTATTGCATTGGTTAGATCTTCAGATCAAAGGTCTCTACGAGTCGTTTGATCTCGCCCACCTGTCGGGACAATTCCGCACTCACTGCGGCAAATTCCTCTGCGGTGGCACCATTGGCGTGAACGACCGAGGAAATCTGGTCAATACCCGAAGAAAGCTGCTGGGTTGCAATCGCCTGTGCGTCACAAGCGGTAGCAATCTCACCGATCATTCCGTCGACGCGCTTGACTCGCTCTCCTACCGTATTCAGCGATTCGGTGGTTTCATTTGCCAACTTGAATCCATTTTCAATGGCTCTTTGCGTGTTTTCGATCAGGGTTGTCGTTTCCTGCACGGCTTCCGCACTCTTTGCTGCCAGCGAACGAACTTCATCGGCAACGACTGCGAAACCCTTACCGGCCGTACCGGCACGAGCCGCCTCAACGGCTGCGTTCAGTGCAAGGATGTTGGTCTGGAAGGCAATGTCATCAATGGTCTTGATGATCTTACCGATTTCGTCTGCACTGCTCTTCATATGCAGCATTGCCTGGTTGAGCGAGCCCATAGACTCAGCGCTTTCTCTTACGCCCTTTTCTGCGACTTCGGAGAGACCGCGTGCGTCCTTGGTAAACTGTGCGTTTTCATTGATGCGCTCGTTCAAATCGGAGATGGTCGAAGCAATTTCTTCGATGGCCGAAGCCTGTGCCACGGTACCGTGGGACAGCGTTTGTGCGCTGCCGGACACCTGTTCCGCCTGTGCCGTCACGTCGTTTGACACGCCATCGATGCGCTTGAGGGCAGTGCTGAGCTTATCATTGACACCCATCAAGCTGGTCAGAATGGTTTGGTAAGCACCCACATACGCCTCTTCACAATCGGAAGAAATGGTGAAGTTACCATCTGCGATCTCAGTACTGATTTTCCGAATATCAGTAATAAGCGTCTTCAAGGTTTCCAGCGCGTATCGAAAGGAATCGGCTAACTCTCCAATCTCATCGTTGCGGTCGATGTCCACCGCAATATCTAAATTCCCCTCTTTGATGCCGGCAGACGCAACAGATAAATCCATAATGGGCTTAGCAATACCGCGCGAGAAGTGCATACCAATAAACGCTGCACAAACCAGAGCCACAATGACCAGGATAATGGTAATCACCAAAGCGGTCTGGAAGGACACCATGAACTCATCAACGTTGGCAAGGCTGATGAAGGTCCAGCCATCCATGCCCTCGATGGGACGATAGCACACATACATGTTGCCTTCGGGCAGGTTGCACTTCATAGCGCCGCTCTTGTTGGTGATGGCGGTCTGGATTACATCTTTGTAAGCGCCATACTGTGCAGGATCTTCTTCGGCTGCGGTGAAATAGTTGAACAGGTTATGCACAAGCTCACGGTCCTCGTGAGCAACCAGTCCACCATTAGCGTCCACGATCAAGCCCATGCCCTTTTCACCGATTTTGCACTGCTCGATCAAGTCGCACAGCACGTCGGTCTTGAGGTAGGAAACGATCACGCCGTCATAACCGACGTCATTTTTGATTCGGGTGGACACGGTAACTGCAGTGGAAGACCAGCCATTCTTGGGGGTAATCTTGGTGGGACTGCTGCAATAGGTCTTACCGGCCATAGCCTCAACAACGTACGGACGCTGGGACAAGTCCAGCTCCGGGTTGTCAAAGGGCCGTCCGTCCTTTGTAACCACAAGAATGTCGGCATACTCACCGTTGTCGTCGTAAGCATCCAGGATGGTGTAACGCACCACGTCCAATTCTTCGACCGACAAGGCCGGGTCAATGGCGTTATCGCCGGCCATGTATTCCACGCGGTTCTTATAACCCTCAATGGCTTCTGCGGTAAGCAGCGCATAGGCGTCAGAAGTAGCCTGTGCGCCGATTTCCATCTCATGGTAGCTGACGTAGTACAACAGGCCCAACGCCGTACCACCAATGACAAGAGCGATACAAAGAGAAATTAGGATAACCGTTCGGTTCAGCTTCGATTGAATACTACTTTTTTTCAAGTCTGTCGACCTCCTAATTTATATTTGCGCTGATTGGGAGCCATGCTTCATCTGTATCCATAAAAAACGTTGTAATCACTGTAAATCAGCAATATCGCCGCCTTTCATCTCATCGCGCTGGGCTCATTCGCCCAAGAAATGCCAAAAAAGGAATTTATGTTACAGTTTTTTATTCGTTTTGATTATAACATATAACACAGTTACAATCAATGCAAATTATTCGCGCTATTTTTTGTGCGTTTTGCACATATAATTGCATCGCATCATAAAAAAGCGACAGTCTTCTTTTGGGGAAGACTGTCGCTTTTTTCACCGTATAAACGAGCGATCTCATCGAAGAACAATCGCTCACACTTTTTACGCAAAGTGCTTTTTTACATCGGTCATCCGTTGCTTCGCAATCGGAACTGTTCCAGCATACCGCGGAGCATGGTGGCCTGGCCGGACAGTTCCTCACTGGCCGCGGCACTTTCTTCCGCCGTGGAGGAGTTGGTATTGACCACGCCGGAAATGTCTTCGATGTTCTGGCTGATCTGGGTAACTGCCGTTGCCTGGGCCGCGGCCGCCTGGGCGATCTCGCCGGCAAGCTCAGACGCCGCCTGGGAATCCTTCACCACGCCAGTCAGACTCTGAGCCGTTTCCGCCAAAATCCTGGTGCCGTTGTTCACAGCGTCCACGGTTGCCCCGATCAGTACCGCAGTATTTTGCGATGCTTCCGCGCTCTTGGCGGCCAGCGTGCGCACCTCATCCGCCACCACGGCAAAGCCCTTGCCGGCATTGCCGGCCCGTGCTGCCTCGACCGCGGCATTGAGTGCCAGAATATTGGTCTGGAAGGCAATGTCTTCAATGGTTTTTACGATTCGGCTGATTTGGGAAGCCTGCTCGGTCAGCTCGTTCATGGCATCCATCATATGCTGCATCTGGGTGTTGCACACCTGCGCCTGCTCCGATGTGGTGCGCGAGGTCTGCATGGCTGTGGTAGCGTGCTCGGCGGTGGTATTGATCTTCTGGGAGATATCGGTCACCGCAGCGGACAACTGCTGAATGCTTGCTGCCTGCTCTCCGGCACCCTGTGCCAAGGCCTGTGCACCGGACGCGATCTGCACCGCGCCCATGTTGACCTGCTCTGTCGCCAGATTAATGTTCCCCAGCGTATCGTTCATGTGATTGAAAATGTAGATCAGCGACTCCCGAATGGATGCAAACTCACCGCGGAACTGGGTGATCGACTCCTCCGTGGCGGTCAAATCTCCGTTGGCGACATGGTGCAGCGTCCGGCCGATCTCCTCCACATAGCTGCTCAAAAACTGCAGCGTCTCACGCATGGAGGCGGCCAGCGTGCCCACCTCATCGTTGGATTCGTATGTAATGCTCTCTACCACCGACAGGTGGCCCTGCTTCATCTCCTCGGAAGCTCTCATGAGCTGCTGGACAGGGAGCCGGATGGAGTCGCAGACGATATGGGTCAGATAAACACCCATGATCAAGCTGATGACGATCATCAGTATAATGAACATAACGCCAACATTATTCTGCTGCAGCGCTTTCACGCAGTACAAATCGGCGGCATCGCTGATCTGCTGCATCAACTGCTCACAACCGGCGATCAGTTGGCTCAGCGACACTTGATAGCTTGCCTGGTAAATCGCCTGGGCCTGGGAAATGTCACCCTTTTTCAGGTGCTCCATGACTTGAAGGCGCACCGGCTCACTCTCCTGGAACATCTGGGTCAGATTCTGGTAGGACAGTTTGGCATCCTCGGTCAGACAAAAGCCCTCCAAGTGGGTGGAAAGCGTAGTAAACGCAACCCGAATGTCCTCCATATCTTGCTCTACAGACTTTGCCTTCTGGTCATAAGACACAGCGGCATCCGCCCGGAGCATTTCCAAAATGGAGCGTTCTACATCTGCCGCAGCAAACTTCAACTCACCGGCAGCAGCAATACTGGACATGGCATCTTCGTGTACGGTTTTCAGATTGGCGATCAGTCCGGCAATGCCGATCAAGGCAATTACCGCACAAAAAACAGCCAAAAGCGCAATAATACCGTGGGAAGTGATCAACTTGAGTCGGACGGGAAAATTCTTCAATGCCTTCTTCATGGTGCTCTTCCTCTCGTAATCAATATTGAATAAAACGCTTGCCTGTGTATGTGCCAGAAGATGTTCCTTCCTTTTCGGAGTTATTTCTTGGTTTCTTTCATTCGCCGCAAAAACAGTTCATTCGCCTCGTGGATCATGCGCAAAATATCTGCTTTGGTGGACATGGGCAGTTTGGTAATGGCAAAACACGCCATCCCGTGGACATACACCTGCAGATCCATCAGGTAGCGCCGCGCCGCCACTGCAGGCACACCGCATTCCTGTGCTAGCATGTCCAGGATCTTTGCGTAGTTTTCCACACGCCGTGCGTTGACCCACTCCTCGGTTTCCCGGCCATCCTCCTCGCTGATGTAGAGATAACGGTACAGGTTGGGGTAGTCAAAGGCCACGTCAATATATCTCTGTGCGATCTCCTCCAGAATTTCTACCGCGTTTTCCCCCTTGACAGAAAACCCGTCCCTGAGAAAACGCCAGCAATATTCCAGAAGCCGGGTGCGCAGTCCTTCCATGTTTCCAAAGTTCCATGCGATCGGTTGGGTGGAGCAGCCGATCTCTTTGGCCAGAGATGTAATGCTCACGGCCGGGTAGCCATCCCGAATCAAAATGTCAAATGCCGCCTGCAAGATCATCTCTTCACTGATCCGTGTCTTTCTCGCCATAGCTTCCCTCCCCATAATATAAATGTGTTTGTATAAATATATTTATATAAATCTATTCACATTATATATTCACTTTCCCGTAAAGTCAATAGGATTCCCTCCCGGCCACCATCCAAAAGATCGCCATTTACTTTTCCGATATAATGGACTAAACTCAACTTATCGACACCATACAATCCCCCTTCCAAAGGAGTGTGCTTGATGCTGTATATCGGAATCGACTTAGGCACATCTGCAACCAAGTTGCTGCTGGTGGACGAAACCGGCGCAATCTTGCGTGAAGTCAGCAAGGAATACCAATTATACTTCCCCCAGCCCGGCTGGTCGGAGCAAAACCCTTCCGACTGGTGGGCGGCGGTGAGTGACGGGATCCCTCAACTGTTGGAGGGATTTGACCCCTCTTTGGTTGTGGGCATCGGTGCTGCCGGTCAGATGCATGGCCTGGTGGCACTGGACAAAGACGATCGCGTCATCCGCCCCGCCATCCTTTGGAACGACGGTCGGACTGCCGCGCAGGTGGATTACCTAAACCGTGTGGTCGGCAAGCAGACGCTGTCCAATCTGACCGCCAACATCGCCTTTGCGGGATTTACCGCCCCCAAGCTGCTTTGGATGAAGGAAAACGAGCCGGAACACTTCCAAAAAATCGCAAAGATCATGCTGCCCAAAGATTACATCAACTACCGGCTCACCGGCGTGCATTGCTGCGACTATTCCGATGCATCAGGTATGCTTTTGCTGGATGTGCAGCACAAGTGCTGGAGCAAGCAGATGCTTTCCATCTGCGGCATTGCCGAAGAAGTCATGCCCACGTTGTTTGAAAGCTTTGCGGTGGTCGGCACGCTGACCTCTGAAGCCGCCAAAACGCTCGGTCTGCCCAAGCACGTCAAGGTCGTGGCCGGAGCCGGCGACAACGCGGCCGCCGCTGTGGGCACGGGAACGGTTGGCAAGGGTGGCTGTAACATCAGTCTTGGCACCTCCGGCACCCTTTTTATCTCGTCCGATCGCTTTGGCGTGGACCCCAACAACGCCCTTCACGCCTTTGCCCATGCCGACGGCGGCTATCATCTGATGGGTTGTATGCTGTCTGCCGCATCCTGCAACAAGTGGCTGTGCGAGGATATCCTCCAAACCCACGATTACGCCGCCGAACAAGCGAAGATCACCGAAGACAAGCTGGGGGACAACCACGTATATTTTCTGCCCTACCTCATGGGTGAACGCAGCCCCATCAACGACACCCGGGCCCGGGGCACCTTCCTCGGCATGACCATGGACACCACGCGCGCCGATCTGGTGCAGGCGGTGCTGGAAGGCGTGGCCTTTGCCATGCGGGACTGTTTCGAGGTTGCGAAAAGCCTGGGAATCGATATCCCCCACTCCAACCTCTGCGGCGGCGGCTCTAAATCGCCGTTGTGGAGAACCATCTTTGCCAATGTGCTGGGCATCCCCCTGAACATTCTGAAAACCGAGCAGGGTCCCGGCTATGGCGGCGCTATGCTTGCTATGGTTGGCTGCGGACAATTTGCATCAGTACAAGCTGCCGCCGACGCGCTGGTGGAGGTCGCCGCTCAAGTTCAGCCAAAACCCGAACTGACCGCCCGCTACGAAGCGCGCTATCAGCAGTTCAAGCGCATCTACCCCGCCTGCAAAGAGCTCTTTGCAGCGATGCAATAAGAGTGATCTGACCGCAATTATAAGGAGGATTTGCTGTGAACATTCCCGAAATCAAGCTTGGTATCATTGCCGTATCCCGCGACTGCTTCCCCATCGCCCTGTCCACCCAGCGCCGCAAGAACATCGTTGCCGCCTATGGCGAGGGTCTTTACGAGTGCCCCACCACGGTGGAGAATGAAACGGACGCGCTGGCCGCGCTCAAGGATGTGACGGCCGCCGGATGCAACGCGCTGGTGGTCTTTCTGGGCAACTTTGGCCCCGAAACACCCGAAACGCTCATCGCCCAGAAGTTTGACGGCCCGGTGATGTACGTGGCCGCCGCCGAGGGCGACGGCGACATGATCAACGGCCGCGGCGACGCCTACTGCGGTATGCTCAACTGCTCCTATAATCTGGGTCTGCGCCGGCTCAAGGCATACATACCCGAGTATCCCGTGGGCACCGCCGAAGAAATCGCCCGGATGATCCGGGAGTTTGTTCCCATCGCCCGCGCTATCGTGGGTGTAAAGAATCTGAAGATCATCACCTTCGGGCCCCGGCCACAGGACTTCTTTGCCTGCAACGCCCCTATCAAGGGTCTGTACGAGTTGGGTGTGGAAATCGAGGAAAATTCCGAGCTAGACCTGCTGGTGTCCTATCGCGCCCACAAAGATGACCCCCGCATCCCCGAAGTCTGCGCCGATATGCTCGCCGAAATGGGCGAAGGGCGGATCTATCCCGATCTGCTGGAACGCATGGCGCAGTTTGAGCTGACCCTGCTGGATTGGGCGCAGCAGCATAAGGGCGCACGAAAGTACGTCGTCTTTGCCGACAAGTGCTGGCCGGCATTCCCGGAGGAATTTGGCTTTGAGCCCTGCTATGTCAACTCCCGTCTGGCCGCCCGTGGCATCCCCGTGGCCTGCGAAGTGGATATTTACGGCGCGCTGTCCGAGTACATCGGCGCCTGCGTTTCCGGCGATGCCGTGACTTTGCTGGACATCAACAACACGGTTCCCCAGTACATTTATGACGAAGATATCAAGGGTAAGTACGACTACAAGATCACCGACACCTTCATGGGCTTCCACTGCGGCAACACCCCCAGCTGCAAGATGTGCGGCAACTGTGCCGTCAAGTATCAGCTGATCCAGAACCGGCTGCTGGAAAACGGCGGCACGCCCGATATCACTCGCGGCACGCTGGAGGGCGATATCGCCGCATCCGACGTGACCTTCTACCGCCTGCAGTGCGACAGCGAGGGCACGCTGCGCTCGTATATCGCACAGGGCGAGGTTCTGGACGTTCCTACCCGGTCTTTCGGCGGCATCGGAATCTTCGCAATTTCTGAAATGGGCCGCTTCTACCGCCATGTACTGGTGGGCAAGCGCTATCCCCACCACGGCGCGGTGGCCTTTGGCCACTATGGCAAGGCGCTGTTCGAGGTCTTCCGCTATCTGGGCGTGCAGGACATCGCCTACAATCAGCCCAAGAGCCTGCCTTACCCCGGCGAAAACCCCTGGGCGTGATTTTGCAGTACGATGCCGAACGGGCGCAAGCGAATCGCTTGCGCCCGTTGTACATGGCAAAACTGTTTGGCCGGAAAGAAATGCATTTCGATGCTCTATCGTTGAAATAGTCCCGATAATGGGACTTCACGTCTGATATCATCATGGCAAGATAAGGAGGTTTTTGTATGAGCTGGTTTGATTCCTCTTGCTTCTTTCATATCGACCACTGGAAGAATGAGCGACAAGCGCGCAGGCAGACCAAGGCATTCCTCGCCTTCCGCGACGATTGCCTTGTTCAGTTTCATGCCGCGATCCACGACCTGGATGACGCCATTGACGTTCTTGTCCAGGAGGCCGGCCCCATCGGTTTGGACGATGCCTTTTTCAGCGACGCAAAATTGGCACCGCTGTTTGCCATCGGCGAAGTCCTATCCGCCCAGGGAACGATCTATCCGCAACAGGAAGATCGACTAAAAACGCTTCTCTTAAACCGGGAGTCCAAATACAATCACGCCCAATTGATCGAAGCGGCCATTTCAAGAACCGGTGTCTATACGCAATTGTGCGAACTTGTCGGACTTCAGCGGGAGACCTGCGGCACCCTTTGGCTGACGCTGTTTGAGCTGGTCTACCGAACAAGAAATACCGAGCTCTACCAACAGATCGTCGAGCATCTGCACTCCATTGTGGTCTGCTTCTACAATCTTGGAAAACCCGATGCGCTCCGCCCCTCTCTCATCTGTGACCGCATCAAGGATCATATGGATCTGCATATGAATTCTTATCAGCAGACACCACACATCCATGCCCTCATGCTCCTGCAATCGAAACTTTTGCGAAAACGAAAGCTGGAAATCAAGGAGCATTATCTGGTCAACGAAGATAGCATTGTATTGAACAATCGTCGTTTCTATGTCTTCAGCGTCTACCAAAAAGACGCAAACACATTCTGCGGTAAATTCGCAGTCCGTAAACTCCATGCCCAAAACGGCGATCTGATTTTGGAATGGAATTCCACCTCAAACGCATTTGAGGAATTCTATCGCGAGCTTGTTTAAATTTTTGGTAGTTCACCGTCGCAGTAAAACAAAACCTCGTTGCACCCGTTTGATCGGGTGCAACGAGGTTCTTTTTTCCATACATCCGCACATCAAGCACGATGAGGAAACGCAAGAAAATCGCAATAAAGCAAACCTTGTTGCGCCATATCTTCCCGTATAAGAATACCGCCAGCCGCACCATCTCAAAATTTTTTTGCAAAAAGGCTTGACAAGTTTGTATTGTTGTATTAGTATCTTAATACAATAACACGGAAACGGAGGTGCACTATGAAGTGGCAATTCACAACGGATGCCCCGATCTATACACAGTTGGTGGAGCAGATCAAGGTGGGCATTGTGACAAAGGAATTTCCGCCCGGGGAGCGGCTTCCCTCGGTTCGTGATTTGGCGACGGAGGCCGGGGTCAACCCGAATACGATGCAGCGAGCTATGGCGGAGCTGGAACGGGATGGGCTGGTATACAGCCAGCGAACCACCGGCAGACTCGTAACGGAGGATAACAACATGATCGAGAAAACAAAACGAGGTTTGGCGCAGCGGCACGTTCGCGTGTTTCTGACCGCAATGAACGATCTGGGCTTTGAGCGCAATGAGATCATCGCTCTGCTTCAGACCGAGTCCGGGAAGGAGGACCAACAGGAATGAGTGTTTTGAGTTGTAAGCATCTGACGAAGCAGTACGGACATACTCCGGCGTTGGTGGATGTAGATTTTGAGATCCAGCCCGGCCGGATCGTGGGTCTGCTCGGCCCCAACGGCAGCGGCAAAACGACGTTGATCAAGCTTGCGAACGGATTGCTGACCCCCACCGATGGAAGTATTGAGATCTGCGGTGCGGCACCGGGCAGGGAAACCCACGCTCAAGTCAGCTATCTTCCGGAGCGCACCTCCATCCCGCTGTGGATGACCACAAGCCAGTTGATGGATTTTTACCAGGACTTTTACAGTGATTTCCGCAGAGATGCCGCGGAAGAGATGCTTGCGCATCTGAATATCCCCGCCAAACAGCGGATCAAGCAGATGAGCAAGGGCACCCGAGAAAAGGTACAGCTGATCATGGTGATGAGCCGCTCGGCAAAGCTATATCTTCTGGACGAACCCATCGGCGGTGTCGATCCGGCCACGAGAGATTATATCCTGTCCACGATCATCAGCAACTATAATCCCGAAGCGGCCGTGGTGATCTCCACCCACCTGATTTCCGACGTGGAGAAGGTGCTGGATGAGGTGGTCTTTCTCAATCAAGGCCGTCTGGTGCTCCAATCTTCCGTGGATGAGATCCGCGAAGAGAAGGGCATGAGTGTGGATGCACTGTTCCGGGAGGTGTTCAAATGCTAAGAAAATTGATGAAGCATGAGCTGCGTGCCTCTGGGCGTATCATGCTGCCCCTGTCGCTTGTGGTCCTTATTACGGCAGTTGGCGGAAACTTTTCTGTACGGGGACTGATGGAAACCGACAACCAGATCTTAAATTTGTTGGGTGTCCTTTTGATGGCAGCCTTTGTGATTGCCATCGCTGCGGTCTGTATCATGGCTTTTTTGCTGATGCTTGAGCGTTTTTATAAAAACCTGCTTCTGGATGAAGGGTATGTAACGATGACCCTTCCGGTATCTGTACATCAGCTGATCTGGTCTAAGTTCCTGATCTCTCTCTTCTGGTTTATTGTTACCGCGATCGTTGTGGTACTTGCTTGTATGATCCTGGCCTTTGATATGACGCTGGTAGAAGAAATTCGCGATGGATTGCGCCAGCTGTTCAGCGTGTTCGAGTTTAACCTTGAGGTGGCTCATGTGATCGCGTATGTTCTGGAGTTTCTGCTGCTTATCCTTTTGGGATGTGCCGGCGCATGTTTCCAGTTCTATGCCGCCCTCGCTGTGGGGCATAGCTTTGCCAGTCACAAGATGCTGTTGTCCGTTGCCGCTTATTTTATCATGCAGTTTGCGCTGCGGTTGATCAGTGGCATTGCAATGATCGCCATAACATCTTCGGGAATCGATTTGTGGCTGAGTTCCTGGTTGGATAATCCTGCTTCGCTGGATATCTTACTGCTTGCCATGTGCGTCCTGTCTGCTGCGATTGCCGCGATTTTCTATGGGATTACCCATTACTGTCTCAAAAATCGATTGAATCTTGAATAAGTGAGCAAAGGGTCGGAGAACCAATCTCCGACCCTTTGCTATCACTGAGCATATGTATATTTCCGTAGAGAACCGGCATTCGGTCAATCATTGTTTCTGCGAATGATCTCATCCAGACCAAATGCTGCGATACATCCGAGCGCATAACACGCAAGATCCAGCCACGAGAATGTTCTTCCCAGTGCAATGGACAAGATCCGGTTGTCGGCAAGCCCCAGTATCGCCACAATATCAAAGTATTGGCCGAATTCCACGTAGGCGGAAAAGAGAAAAACAAATACAGGGAGAAGGCGTACTTTGTCGGGAAAGGCCATGCGACACATACAGCACAACAGAAGAGTAACCAACATATCGCCTACATAGGGACGTATAAACACATCGTGAATAAACAGCGCAATGCAAATCTCGACCGCAAGCAGTCCGCAGAAAGAACACGCATATAAAATTTGTTTGTTTTTCAACGCAAATCACTACCCTAACAATTTCTCCCGGCTTCTTTTTATGCTCCTATCTGTAAATCAGAATTTGTTATTTTCTATGTTATCAATGATGTGTGAATAATACAAGCAACTCCTGTAAAAAATGGTAGAAATATCATTGGTTTCTTTTCACCAAAAAACAAAAAAGCACTGAAAACGCAATGTTTTCAATGCTTTTTTGTGGTGGAGATAAGCGGGATCGAACCGCTGACCTCTTGAATGCCATCGCCGCCATGACCTCAATTTGTTCCGATTTTTAACCGTTTCTAACCCTTTCGCCTAAAAACACATATCGTCTTGTGACCTCTTTTACCCATTGTTCGAGCGTGTCCCGGCGGTGTCTGTGGTGGTTGTTGTGGTCATAAAACGAACCTCGTTGGTATGCACCAACGAGGCTCGACTGCTATCTGCGTGTTGCTGGTAACTCTGGTTGCAGGATTAGTCAACCGCTTTCTTCGCCAAGGCAACGCATGCCGTGCGATGCCTAATCAAAGATTAGCTTCTGATGCAGATCATGGCGCAACGCAGCTCCGGAGCCAAGAATCAATTCAGTCAAATGAGCGGCAGCATAGCAATAGGCAGGCAAAAGTACGGAGGTTTTTTCACCACTTAATTAAATTTACTCTACCAAGCCGTATTTCACCTTAATACGATCCAGTTTCCCCAGCATGGGCTCGGCGGCAAACCACAGGAACAGCCATGTGGCTGCGGCGTGAACACAGTCCATGGGGAAACCGGAGATATAGTAAGAAACGATAATCTTCCAGTTGAGCTCGCCTGCCCACATGAGCGCGGAGGCCGGGTTCATAATGCCGCCGTAGATCACAATGGCGGCAAGTGCGCCAAAGATGCAGAGGGATACTCTGCTGCGGCGGAGCAGTCCCTTGCGGAACAAAACACCAGCCAGAAATCCTATTATACCCATGCAGAACATTTGCCACGGCGTCCATGGCCCCTGTGAAAACATCACATTGGAGGCAAGCATGGTCATGGCTCCCACAAGGAAGCCGGTCTCACCACCAAAGGCCACACCCGCGATGATGGTCAGCGCCATAACGGGCTTGAACTGCGGCAGCATGAAGAAGGCCGCGCGGCTTGCCACACCAATGGCGCAGAGCACCGCGATGATGACCAGCTCTCTTGCCTGGGGCTTGCGGCTTTCAAAGATCAGGAAGAAGGGGATCATGCACTCCAGCATAATAAGCAGCGCGATAAAATAATACTTCTTACCCGCCAGATAAGTCTCACCTACAAACAGGGTGATGGGAATGAGCAGTAGGATGAGTACAGTCGCCACGAGAGTGCGCTTAGAAAGCTTGCGCTTCTCTTTTGGCGTCTGCGCCAGATAGTCTGGGCGATGGCTGCGGCGGGAGATGGAGAAAGCAAAGGCAAACAGACAGAACAGCATAAGACCGTAGAGTCCAAGCTGGTTTTCTGCCAAGGCAGTCATTCCGTTTTCATTGATGAGGGCAAACAGGTCGGTTACGCCCATGACCTTGATGAACAAAACAGCGGTCACGATGCCGCTCACTGCCGCAATTAGTTTTCTCCACCAGGGCAGTGGCTTCGGCTTCCAGTCCGCAGTGTTTTCCGCAGGCTGCGGAAGTGTAAAATCGTCCTCCGGCAGTTCCGGTGCGGGCGGCAGTTCACCGCCGCAGACAGAGATAAGGTCTTCCGGCGTAACTGCTTCGGGTGCAACTGCACGGGCCATGCGGTTGGCAGAGGTAGTGTAGAAGTTATTGCCGGAAAAGAAAGTGCGGGGCGAACCCTGTGTGACAATATTGCCATCGAAGAACAAGGCGCAGCTGTGCGCATAGCGGGCGCAGAACTCCACATCGTGGCTGACCATAAGGATGGTCACAGCTTTGCGCAGAAGCACCTGCATGATCTCCGCAAACACCTGCTTGAACTCCGCATCAAGGCCCTTGGTAGGCTCGTCCATCAGGAGAATATCCGGGTCAAGGAGCAACACCTTTGCCAGTGCTGCCCGCTGCTGCTCACCGCCGGACAGATCATAGGGATGACGGTCAAGCAGCTCTTCCAAACGGCACAGCTGCACCATTTTGGCAACGCTGTTTTCCTTATCTTCTTTACTCAGCTTACTGCCCTTGAGGATTTCAAACAAATCCTCCCGCACGGTCTTTTTCACAAAAAGTGCCTGCGGGTTCTGTGGCAGAACACCGACGCTGCCCTTGGTATGTACTTCACCACGGTATGGCTGATACAGTCCCGCCAGTAGTTTCAAACTCGTGGTCTTGCCTGTACCGTTGCCACCGAGCAGAGCCAAGAACTCGCCCTTCTTTACGGAGAGGGACAGCCCTTTGACCACGTCGGGAGCGTCTTTTTCGTACTTGAACCAGAGTTCCTCTGCCGCAAGGACAGTTTCATCGGGGTATGTATGGAGTTCCTCCGGAGGCAGTTCATACAGTTCATTCTGCGCGGCATACTCTGTCAGCCAGTCACGGCCTTCCCGGACCGTGATGGGACAATCGGCGGTATTCTCCACCGCCGCCCACACCCGCATAGCACTTGGCATGGCGAGGAACATGGCATGGCCTTTGTCCTTGAGCAGAGTTCCTACCTCTTTGGGTGTGCCGGTACAGAGCAGCTTACCCTTGTCCATGACAGCCACCGTGGATGCCAATGGGAAGGCTTCTTCCAGTCGATGCTCCGTGAGAATGATAGTTGTGCCAAGCTCCCGGTTGATTTTGCCCAACGTAGCAAGGAAGTCACTGGCGGCGATGGGGTCGAGCTGGCTCGTCGGCTCGTCCAGAATAAGAACAGAGGGTGACATGGCCATAACAGATGCCAAATTCAAAAGCTGTTTCTGACCGCCGGAGAGCTCTGTGACGTTCTTATAGAACCAAGTCTGGATGCCGAAGAACGAGGCCATCTCCGCCACCTTGCGGCGGATGGTGGGCGTATCGCAGCCGAGGCTTTCCAAACCAAAAGCCAGTTCATGCCAGACCTTGTCGGTGACGATCTGGTTTTCGGAAGACTGCTGCACAAAACCGATGCGCTGGCTCTGTGTTCGCTGATTCAGATCGTCCAGAGGTGTACCTTCAAACAGGATTTCGCCTGTTCTCCGTCCATGGGGAGCCAACACGGTTTTCAGCTGTCGGAGCAGCGTGCTTTTACCGCAGCCCGAAGGGCCGCAAAGTACGACAAACTCGCCCTGCCCTATGGACAGCGTAAGATTATCGATAGCTTTTGCTTCCTGTTCAGGATAGGAAAAGCTCAGGTTTCGGATTGTAAATGTTTCCATTTCCTATCCTCCATTCCATTCAGAATCACGGGTGTCAGACACAGTGCCAGATACACCAGCTGAAAGCTGATGGGAAAGATGCCGGTGAGCATTCCCTTGATGATGGGATAATACTGCCAGCTTAGTCCTCCTGCCATCCATCCGGCAAAGATATAAAAGCCGCAGAAGCACAGCCAGATGAACGCGGTTTTGTCCCGGTCATCAATGCGGTAGATGGAAAAGGCGGTGCGACCGGGCAGGCCGTAGCCGCGGCTTTTCATGCTGTCTGCCGTTTCAATGGCGTTTTCCAAACTCCATGTAACCATGATGGACAATATGGTGATGGCGTTTTTCATCCGCTGGAGTGTACTGCCGTTGGATGTGTCCCGTCCCACGCAGCGCTGGGCCTCACTGACCACATGGAGCTGTGCCTTGAACTTCGGCACAAAACGCAGTGTCATGGAAAGTACCAGGCTGAGGGCGGGGATGATGCGGCCAAACAGATACACAAACTTGTCCGAGGTCATCACGGCATTGTAGCAGGAAAACCACGTGATAACGCTTGCCAGCATGACAGCTGCCGCAAGTCCGTAGAGAATGCTCTCCAGTGTCAGCGGATTGCCCGAGGGCAGATAGGTCAGGATCGTTGCGCCCTCATGGTTGAAAGCCGGGTTGGTGACAGCGGCAATCAGCATCATGGGCAATATGAAACGCAGTGAAAATCGAACCGCTTTTCTGCCGTTGAGATACACCGCATAAACCAGCGCCGAGGCCAGAGAAACAAGCAGGCTGACCGGGTGCATAAAGAACATGGTAAAAACCAATACCAGCGCAAAATACAGAAAATTGATGATGGGATGATAGCTTGAAAAGGTATCTCTGTTCATTCTTCCTCACGCTCATTTGTTGCCGACGGCGTATCCGCCGCCCACGTCGAAGCCAAGGTCACAGGTATAGACCCAGTTGATGATGTCGCCGTCTTTCAGCGCATAGCGGCTGCAGCCATAGTTGGGGAACCACTCGTTGACCTTGTACATCCAACCGGACAGTTCACCCACATCAAACTCATACAGATTGTTGATGCCCTCGATATAGGCGCTGTTGTAGATGGGAGTGTTTTCAAACTCCATGTGAATCTTCTGCTGCTTGCATACGCGCTGGAGCACATTGAACACGCTCTCGCCTTCATAGAAAGTGACGGTGATGGGCTGCAGAATCCAGCCGTCTGCAGGCACGAGGTCAACCTTTGCTGGATCACAAAGATCCATGTTATTCAGGATGGTGGAGCAGCTGATGGAGATGGTGCAAGTATAGGCCGTGCTGCCAATGGTCACATCCTGGGGCTCCACGGGCAGGGGCATTCCTTCCGGCACGGGATCGGTGAGATACTTGTCCTTTCCGGTCTCCGGGTTGATCTCCATGGTAGGCTGCGGCGGTGTAGGAGTTGGCGTGGGCGTGGGAGTCGGCGTAGGAGTAGGTGTGGGCGTTTGTTCCGGTGCCGCACTCTGCTCCGGAGGTGCAGTCTGTTCCGGATTTGCGGTCTGCTCTGGGGTGGTAGTCGGTGTGTTTTCCGGTTTTGCACTCACATCCGGTACAGGTGTGGTCGTTGCTTCAGGCGTTTTATCTGGAACAGGTGTAGGGGTTGGGTTTGCTTCCGGTGTTGTGCTGACGGTCGGCTCATTCCCGCCAAGCTCCCATCCTTTGGAGCCCGGAGCGTTGCCGCCGAAATAAAAGGCCGCAGCAAGTACCGCTATAATGAGTATGGGTACTATGATCTTCCATTTGTTTTTCTGAAACCACATAGATTGCCGCCTCCCTTACAGAAGTTTGGCGCTGCCCAGCATGTTATACAGCATCTGGGCGATCTCACAGCGGAGGATGGCGCGCTTCGGCTCGATATCCAGATCGCTCTGGTCCAGAATGTCCTCGCTGTAGCAGAACGCCATACTCTCCTGCGCCCAGGTATCCACGGTCACGTAGTCCCCGAACTGTGCCAGTGCGTTGAGGATCTCATAGGTCTCCAACTCGGTATCCATACCGCAGAGCTTGGCGGCACGGGCGACCATGGCCGCGGCCTCCTGCTTGGTGATGGTGCCGTTGGGATTGAACTTATTGTCCCCAACACCGTTGACGATCCCCTTGTCACTGGCAGTACCGACAAAACCAGCAAACCAATCGGAAGCCTTCACATCAGTGAATTTGTTGTTCGCCTTGGGTTCCAGTCCCAGAGCTTTGACCGTAATCGTACAGAACTCGGCGCGGGTCATGGTCTTGTCGGGTGCAAAACTGTTATCCCCCATGCCGTTGATGATGCCGCGGGCGATTAGAGCCTCGATAGCAGGCTGATTTACGTGGGCGGAAATGTCATCAAAGGTCTTACCGGGGGCGACAATGGTGGTTTTCTTAACGTCAGCGTGTTTGCCGGGCAGACCGACGGTATCCACACCTGCGTTGCCGGAAACACGGATGGTGCAATCGCTCATACGGTAGAGGCTGTTCTTACCCTGCGCCGCGCGAAGGGCTGCCACAACGCCGTAAAAGCCCTGCTCAGCGGCCATCTGGTCGCTGCCGCTGCCGTCAGAGGTGTGGCGGAAACTGCCGTCGGAGTTGCGGTAGGTCATAAGATTGTCCAGAAGTGTGTTGCCGTTTTTTACAAAGCGGCTGTCGTCCAGATCCATACCCAGTTCGCAGAGGGCCACGATCACCTGCACAATGCTTTCGGAGTTGGAAGTACCCCAACTGGCATAGCCGCCGTCAGCATCCTGCATCTTGCTCAGACAGGTCAGCGCCTTATCCGTGGCGGCTTTTACCTCAGACTGTGTCTGATACTTTGCCAGAGCCTGAAGAGCCATACCGGTGATGTCCGGGTCAGAGGGGCTGTTGCCACCTTTGGAGGTAAGGTTCCAACCACCGTCGTTGTTCTGGCGGGAAAGGATCTCGTCAATATACATCTGGCGGGTGGCCTGAGTTTTGGCTTCGGGGTTGAGGGGGATGTCATAATTGCCGCTGTCGAGCGCGATGAGTGCCCAGATGGGGCCGTTGATGCCCTGCCAGATGGTTTTGTCAAAGTCGCCCAGAGGCGTCAGCAGATTGTATCCGCCCACATCCGTAGGATCTGCACCGATGGCAGTGAGCGCTACAGTCACGCGGGAGTATTCCGTGTATTTTTTCTTGTGCAGCACGCCCTTGCAGGACTCTACATAGTTCTCCACGGTAGCGTAATAGCTGTCCCAATATTCCTGAGGGACAGCATAGCCGCTGCGGGCCAGGCCAATCACAGCCCACTCACCGCCGATGGAGCCTACCTGCGGCGTTTTGACTGCGCTGAGCATATATTCTGCGCTCTTTGCAACCGCGGACTTAATATCCTTCTCAGAAACTGCCATTGCCGGAATACAAAAGCTCAGCATCAGAACCAATGTCAGCAGCAGGCTTATGCTTCTTTTTCTCAGTTGTGCCATATGTTTTTTCCTCCTGTATGTTTGCGGTGCTTAGTAACCGCCGGGTTTTACTTTGTCCGGTTTTCGTTCCAGTATCTTGTCATAAAGCGCAGTTCGGTTTTTCTAAGCGGAGGGATATTCATCAACTCCAGCGCCTTCTTTATGTCGCATAGTTTACCTAACTGTTTGCACTTCTCCGAGGACAAGTCCGGTGGCAAACCGCTTTGCCGTGCATCTGCACACAATGTCTCGATGATTTCCTTATCTTCTTCCGTATATAATTTGCCGCATTCGTCCAGCCATCTGTAAAATGGCTCTGAGCTGACACGCTCTGGCCAGTCCGGCGGCCATTTGGACTGCTGCGTCAGCGCCTTTTGACGTGCCCGCGCTTTTGCTTTTGCCTGCGCAAGATCACCAAAGCGCCGGGAAAAGTACAGCTTATACACATGGTGTATTTTCTCCCAGTCTGGAGAATGCCCATGATTCTCCATGTAAGTGATGAGGACGTCCAGCAGTTCCTCACTTGCATAGCTGGCATATATCTGTCGCCCGGTTGGACTGCCCGGATGGTAGTAATCCCTAAAAGCGGGATCACACCACCCGGCCTCAAAGCCGTTCAAGCGTGTCTTTTCATTGCGCTGAGCCAAAACATACTTTGCTTTGGCCAAATCCTGCTTTGTCATTCGGATAGTTGCCATGTTGTTATACATAAAATCTCTTCCTCTATGAAAAGATGGAGTTTCTGTTTTAGGGTGCATTTGTCTTTGAACTCAATTTCTTCGTTATATAGGCATAGCCGTCAGGCGAGTGTTGCAGCAGGCAATTACTGCAATCCTTGACGCCTGACTGAGTATAGGTGAAATTGCCGCCGCAGGATCTGCCCAGACTATACAGCGGACAGTAGCAAAACATGCAGTTGAAGTCTTCTGCGTTTCCTCCCTTGTGACAGGGGAAATAGCGGCAATTCCGATTTGCAAAATATGTATGATCATTCTCTCTCATCGTGATGCTCCTTTATGAGCAAAACAAAAACTGCTCCGTTTCCTGTTTCGGTGGAAACGGAGCAGTCTGCTTCATGTGATTGTCCCACCGATTCAAAACACAAGCGTGCCGACTGTTACGGCGGAGGCAGGTCCGTTCTGAGTTCCACAGGATTATGCTTGCATCATAAAGTATTCAGTTTTGCGTCGGAAGCTTCCCGGAGGAAGGGAGAAGTCCCCGGAAAGACTTCCGCCGCATTTCAGGGAGAACTGAGTTTTGCTGTTTGCAGCTTATCCCGCCAGATAGCGGTAGAGGAAGGTCACCATCTGTCCGCGGGTGCAGGTGGCATCCGGGCTGAAGGTGGTGTCGCTGGTTCCGTTGGTGATGCTCTCCGCCGCTGCCCAGACAACAGCGTCGCTGTAGTAAGCATCGGCCTTCACGTCAGCAAAGCTGTGGCTGCCGCTCACCGCGGGCGTCTTTGCGCTGCGGTACAGGAACGTCGCCATCTGTCCGCGGCTGCAGACCGCGTTGGGACTGAAGGTACAGTCGCTTGTGCCATTCGTGATGCCGTTTTCAACCGCCCACAGCAATGCCTCGTAGTAGTAAGCGTCCTTGTCCACGTCGGTGAAGACACAGGAGCTTGCAGCAGCCTTCGGGCTGCCTGCTGCGCGCCACAGGAAGGTGACCATCTGTGCTCTTGTGCAGGATGCGTCGGGACTGAACGTGCTGTCGGAAGTGCCGTTGGTGATGCCGTTATCCAGCGCCCAGAGCACGGCGTCGAAGTAGTAAGCATCGTCGGTAACGTCGATGAAGGGGTTGTTTGCGAGGCTTTCATCGTAGCCGATCATGTAAAGGGAGAAGTGATCGGTGTTCCAGGTGACGCACTTCTTGATGGGATCGTAGCCGGTGGTGCAGCGGTGCTTCACGCCGTTATCGTCCACATACCAGACAACCAGGCCGCGCGCCTTCTCGCCGGGCTTCAGCTCATAGGGGGCGCGGACGGTGATGGTGCTGCCCATGTCGGAGATG
>JAZSCJ010000088.1:0-5611 GCA_045602885.1 Oscillospiraceae bacterium | reverse complement strand
GACGGCGCACCGGGAAGTCCACGCTGGGGGTGACCACGCCCAGCTCCTCCTTGACCTGCTCGGCCAACTGGCTGGGAAGTCGGGTCGTAGGCATGTCGTTCTGTGAGCCAAGGAGTTGGGGCTATCAATTGTCTTCCTAAGCCCGCTTGGCCTCCGACTTCGACAGACGGCGCACCGGGAAGTCCACGCTGGGGGTGACCACGCCCAGCTCCTCCTTGACCTGCTCGGCCAACTGGCTGGGGTCCTTGCGATCCACAAAAGCGCCCTTGCCGGAACGCCAGGAGCGCAGCATCATGTTGCCCACCATACCCATATCGCCCACAAGACCCATGCCAAGACGGTCTTCGGGCACAAAGGCCAGAGAGATGCCGGCCTGCTTGATCTGCAGGGGGGACTTGCCCACCAACTCGTAGGATGCCTCGCCCTCGGGGGAGTATACGATGGAGCCGGAGGAAATGTGGTTCAGACCGGCAATGGCTTCCAGCAGCTCCTTCTGGCCGGAGCCGGCGATACCGGCCACGCCGAGAATTTCGCCGCTGCGGGCCAGAAAGCTGACGTCGTCCAGCTTTTTGATGCCGTCGGCATCGGTCACAGTCAGGTGGGAGATCTCCAGACGGGGTTGGGGATCCACCGGCTCGGGCCGGTCAATGTTCAGCGTAACGGCACGCCCCACCATCATTTCGGTCAAGGTCTGCGGATCGGTCTGGGCTGTGTTGACCGTGCCGATATACTTGCCCTTGCGCAGAACGGCCACCTTGTCGGACAGCTCCATGACCTCGTTGAGTTTGTGGGTGATGATGATAATGGTTTTGCCGTCGGCGCGCATGGAGCGCAGGATGGCAAAAAGCCGTTGGGTCTCCTGGGGAGTGAGCACGGCGGTAGGCTCGTCCAGAATGAGAACCTCGGCGCCCCGGTAGAGCACTTTGACGATCTCAACGGTCTGCTTTTCCGACACCGACATATCGTAGATTTTTTTGTCGGGGTCAATGTCAAAGCCGTACTTCTCGCTGATCTGCTTGACCTTGGCACGGGCGGCCTTGAGGTCCAGCTTGTGACCGTCGTTGAGACCAAGCACAATGTTTTCTGCTGCCGTGAAAACGTCCACCAGCTTGAAGTGCTGGTGGATCATGCCGATGCCGTTGTCAAAGGCGTCCTTGGGCGAGCGGATGGACACCGGCTTGCCAGATACCAGAATTTCGCCCTCATCGGGATAGTAGATGCCGGAGAGCATATTCATCAGAGTGGTTTTGCCGCTGCCGTTTTCGCCCAGCAGAGCCAAAATCTCACCCCGATCCAGGGTCAGATCGACCGAGTCGTTGGCGATCACCTTGCCGAAGTATTTGGTGATATGCCGCAGTTCAATTGCATGGATGGATTCCAAGGCGGTCATCTCCTTGCTGCAAGCTCTGTATCGCCCGCGAAACATACGCCCCGGGGCGAAAAACTGTCTTATTTCATGGTATCAAATCCTGCTTGGGGGTGCAAGGGTGAAATGGGGATTTGGAGAAAAAAGCGGAGGGCCGCAAACTGCGGCCCTCCGAAAAAAGAGATTGCTTAGTATGCTTCGTTGACCCACTCGATGCCGTCAATGCGCAGGGCAAAGTAGGGGGCAGACTGATGATAGGATTCCAGGAAAGCGCCGTCCACGATGGCTTCCTCGGAATCGGCGGTAAAGTCACCGTCGGTGTCGATAGCCATGCAGGTGGTGACCTTCTCGCCGTTTACGGTAAAGGTGTCGGTGTCAAAGACCTGGATCTCACCGGACTTGAGCTGAGCCATGACGGTTTCCAGCTTCTCGGCCGTGCCCTGGGCAGCAATGGTCTCGTTCAGGGTGGTCATAACCACTTCGCCCTCGGCCATGCCGTTGCAGTGATCCTGGGGGAAGGACTTGCCGTTGACGACCGCTTCGATGGTGGAAACAAAGTAATTGGTCCAGTCGATACGAGTGCCGATGATGGAGGCTTCGGGAGCTACGGCAGACATATCGTTGTTGTAGCCGGTGTGGAACACGCCCTTCTGCTGTGCGGTGGTGGCAGGGGTGGTGTTGTCGGAGTGCTGGGAGATCATGATGCAGCCCATGTCACACAGGGCGGCGGCAGCATTGGCCTCTTCGGTGGCGTCAGACCAGGAGCCGACAAACTGCACCTTCATGGTGGCGGAGGGGCAAACGCTCTTGGCGCCCAGATAGTAGGCGGTGAAACCGGAGATAACTTCGGCGAAGGAGTAAGCGCCCACGTAGCCGATGACGGCCTCATCCGCGGTGATCTCGCCGTTGTCGATCATTTCCTGCATCTTCAGACCGGCGGCCACACCGGCCACATAGCGGCCCTCATAGATGCGGGCGAAGGCGTTGTGGGTGTTGTCCATGTCGTCCTTCCAGCTGCCCTCGTTGGTCATGCCGATAAACTCGACCTCGGGGTTGTCCCGGGCGATGGTCAGCATGGCGGGCTCATGGCCGTAGGAGTTGTTGAAAATGATCTCGCAGCCGTACTCGATCAGTTCCTCGTTGGCCACGGCCACGGGGTCACCTTCGATCAGGTTGTACTTGATCTGCCAGTCCACGTTGATGCCCTTGGCAGCCAGGGCCTCGGTGGCGGCCTCTTTGCCGCGCATGAAGTTGTAGGTGTAGCCCTGGTCATTTTCGTCGCCGATGACCACCAGACCGACCTTGATGGTGGAGCCGTCGGTGGGGTTCTGGGCGCCGCCCTGATTGTCGGAGCCGCAGGCAACCAGGCCAAGGATCATAACGCCGGACAGAAGCAATGCAAGAATACGCTTTTTCATTTGTTTGTACCTCCAATATCCGAAATTATTTACACGGCTTATGCCGAATGTAAATCAAAAGGAATGCCGTTTTGGTCAGCAGAAGACCACGCCGGTTTCCTCGTTCATGGATTGGACGCGGGCCAAAGACTCCACCCGTACGCCGGTGGCACGGATCAAATCACCGCCGGGCTGGAAGGCCTTTTCCACACAGATACCGGCGCCCACCACGGTAGCCCCGGCATCGGTGACCAGATTGATCAGTCCCTGCAGGGCGCTGCCGTTGGCCAGAAAATCGTCAATGATCAGCACGCGGTCCTCCGGGTGCAGAAAATCTTTGGACACGATGATATCGTAAATTTTGCCGTGGGTGAAGGATTCTACCTTGGAGGTAAACACGTCCCCGGCGATGTTTTTGGTTTTGCTTTTCTTGGCAAAGACCACCGGAACGTCAAAATGGCGTGCGGTCATGCAGGCAATGCCGATGCCGGAAGCCTCGATGGTCAGGATCTTGGTCACGTTGCAATCCCGGTATAAACGCAGAAACTCCCTGCCGATCTCGTCGAACAGGGCAATATCCATCTGATGATTCAAAAAGCTGTCCACTTTCAACACGTCGGTGCCATGCACCTTGCCGTCTTTGCGGATGCGGTCTTCCAAAAGCTTCATGCCAAGCGCTCCGTTTCCTTGTTGACCTGGGATGTTGCGCAGTCTTGCCGATGGTCAATATTCTACAGGAAAAGAAGGTCACCTTCAAGAGCAAAATACAAAAAGGCGGCGAAAAGTCGCCCCGAGGGACTACGTTACTTTTTTGGTTGTGTTTGTATGGAAATTGGACTATAATTTAAGACAGATAATCCATGGGGTGTTGCCCCGCTTACCATATCGACACAGGGAGGAACAAAGGATGAGCAACATTTGGCATGACATTTCGCCCAAGCGAATCTCCGCAGAGGATTTCATCGCTGTCATTGAGATCCCCAAGGGCAGCAAGAAGAAATACGAGCTGGACAAGGAAACCGGTCTGATCATTCTGGACCGCGTGCTGCATACCTCCACGCACTATCCTGCAAACTACGGCTTTATCCCCCGCACTTACGGCGACGATAACGATCCGCTGGATGTGCTGGTGCTCTGCTCGGAGGAGCTGGATCCGCTGACCATGGTGCGCTGCTATCCCATCGGCTATATCTCCATGCAGGATGGCGGCAAGAACGACGAAAAGATCATTGCCATCCCCTTCTCCGATCCTACTTACAATAGCTATCACGATCTGATGGAGCTGCCGGCGCATATCTTTGACGAAATGGCCCACTTCTTCTCGGTTTACAAAGCGCTGGAGGGCAAGGACGCCGTGGCCGGTGACGTTAACAACCGTGCCGCCGCCGTCGAGGTCATTCAGGACGCCATGGAGCACTATATCCAATGCTTTTGCAAGTGATCCAACCCATCACGCAGACAAAAAATACCCGGTGTGCCGTGGGGCACACCGGGTATTTTGTTATTCTTCAAAGGCTTGCAGGGGCAGCGCATCGGACAGCAGGGTCAGCAAAGGCGACACGCTTTCCTCGGCGGTGACGCGGGGCGTGCGCAGAGGGCTCTTGGGCGGCTTATTCAGCGGCAGGGAGACCGTGACGCGCATGCCTTGACCCGGCTGGCTTTCCAGCAGGATGGCGCCGCCGTGGGCGGCGGCGGCATGTCGGGCGATGGACAGACCCAGCCGCAGGCCGGTGCCCGGCTTGGGCAGGCTTTCGGGGGAGGCGCCGTCCAGCGTGGCAGACAGGTCGGCCTGGTCCATGCCCTGGCCGTTGTCCCACACGGTGATCAAGGCCCGGCTTCCGGTCGAGGACAGCGTCAGTCCGGCCTGGCCGCCTGTTCCGGCGGCCTTGATGGCGTTGGAAATCAGCTCCAGCAGCATAATTTCCAACCACTCCGGATTGCCGGCTGTGATGAGGATGCCGCCGGGAATATCATCTTGAAAGGTAATGCCGGCCAACTCGGCCAGCTTGGCTGCGCCGTAAGAAGTCTCCCGGCAAAGCTGGGCCAGATCGACGGCCTGGTCGGTGCACAGGGGGAAATCGTCGCTTTGCGCCTGCTGGGCAAGCTCCAGATGACGGGCCAGGCGAAACAGCCGGTGAAAGCTTTGCTGGAGCATATGGATGTGCACCCGGTTCTGCGGGGTTTCATCCTCCTCGGTCAAGGGCAGCAGGAGCTTGGCGGCCGATAAGATATTTTGCGTCTGCTCACGCAGCTGAATGGGCAGGGTGGTCAGCACCTCGCCCGTGGGCAGACCGACCGGATGCCGCAGGGTCAAAAGCAAACCGTCCTCGGTTCGGGTGGCCGATGCCTGGAACGGTTGACCGCCGGCCAGACAGGAGAACACGCCTTCCCGGTCAGGCTCGATGTCCAGTGCCGGGGGAATGGGCGCGCCAGCAGTCCACTCGGGTTCCAGCGCCCGGGCAGCCGGGTTGCTGTAGCCGATCTGACCGGCACGAAGATAAACAATGGGTTCGGGGAAATGGTCAAACACGGTCAGGTCCATGCCTCCGGCCTCCTTTCTTTAAGGCAAAAAGCGCCGAATCAGGCCGCTGAAATGCGGTACGGGTTCGGTTGGCCGTTGCCTTAGGATGGCATATTCCGCTGGGAATATGGCGCAAAGACAGTATACAAAATTTAGGCGCCCACGGCAAGAAAAATGTCGAAAAAAGGCGCAGCGAGTTTGTGCATGAAATCTTTCATAAAATTTACTTCCCTATTGGGGAGTTTTACGCTATAATGAAGGCGAACTTTATAAAAGTTAGGAGTGTCAATTATGAGCATCAAAGTTGGTATCAATGGTTTTGGCCGT
>JAZSCJ010000087.1:0-5237 GCA_045602885.1 Oscillospiraceae bacterium | reverse complement strand
ATCGTGGCCGATGTCATCATCCCCCTGTCCGCCTTCGCCGGCGATTTCATGGCCGAGGGTGGCTGGTTCATCTGCTCGGGCATCATCGACACCCGCTCCGATGAGGTGGCCGACGCACTCAAGCGAAACGGCTTTACCATTGTGGAAAAGAAAGAAAAAACCGGCTGGTGCGCCTTTGTGTGCCGCCGCTGAGCCAATGCATTTGCGTTGCAGTCAAGCGCCGCCTCACGGTATGTGGGGCGGCGCTTTCTTGCCGCGGCAAACGATGGCGGAAACGGTGGTTTTGCACAAACCGCACCGGTGACGGCGGCGCTTGCTTGGACGCAGTCCGACCGGGTAAAGCATTGACGCAAAAGTGCGTAAGGTGGTATAATAATCTATCTATAGTCCGCAAAAAGGACAAAATCGTGTTGGAGAACGCACGCTTTGCGATTTGCCGGGGGGTATGACAAATGAAGGCAGTTGTGACAAGAGTGGCCTCGGCACGGGTGGAGATCGGCGGCAAGGTCAACGGCGCCATCGACCGGGGTTTTTTGGTGCTGCTGGGCGTCGGCCCACAGGACACCGAACAGACCGCCCAAAAGCTGGCCGAAAAAATTTGCAATCTGCGGGTATTTGAGGACCAAAACGGCAAAATGAATCTGGACCTTGCCACCGTGGGGGGGAGCCTGCTGGTGGTCAGCCAGTTCACGCTGTATGCCGATACCTCCAGCCGCCGCCCCGGCTTTACCGGGGCTGCCAAGCCCGATGTGGCGATTCCGCTGTACGAAACCTTCATGGACTGCTGTCGTCAGCGTGGCTTCACCGTGGAGCATGGCGAATTCGGCGCGGATATGCAGGTGTATTCGCAGAACGACGGCCCGGTGACCATTTTGTTTGATATAGACGACTAAAGGCGTGCCGCGCCGAATGTTCGCGCCGAGTGGCGCGTACAAAGCATTTGCGTGCAAATGCTTTGCCGGAGGCGGAATTCACTTCCGCCGAGGATTGTAAGACCGGGGTCCCCGCGGAATGGGACATTCCGTGGGGCGCGGATATGCAGCTGTATTCGCAGAACGACGGCCCGGTAACGATCTTGTTTGAAATTGTTAATTACTTTCCTTCGTATGAGGTGTGATTTATGACCATTAAAGTGCTTCAGGTGCCTCCCATTGGCACCAACTGCTATTTGCTGAAAGATGACCAGACCGGCAAGGGCGCCATCATTGATCCCGGCGGCGCGGGCGAGGGGATTGCCAACGTCGTCAAGGAAATGGGCATGACCCCCGTGGCGATTTTCCTGACCCACGGCCACTATGATCACACCGGCGCGGTGGCCGAGCTGGTGGAAACATTCCCCGGTTTGTCGGTCTACCTCCACCCCGCGGATGCCGCTATGACGCAAATGCCCGATTCGCTGATGCCCGACGTGGGGCAGACGCTGCCCTATGACGAGGGGGATCGGATCGCGGTGGGGGATCTGTCGGTGCTGGTGTATCATACCCCCGGCCATTCCCCCGGCAGCGTAACGCTGGAGGTGGAGGATGTGCTTTTCACCGGCGACACGCTGTTTGAAGGCTCCTGCGGCCGGACCGATCTGGCCGGCGGATCGCCCGACACCATGACCCTGTCGCTCAAGCGACTGGCCGGATTTGAGGGCGACCGCAAGGTGCTGCCCGGCCATGAGGGCCTGTCCTCCCTTTCGGTCGAGCGGGAGCACAATCCCTGGATCAAGTTTGCATTGAAGCAATGAGAATTACGTTAAAAGGCCACGACTACAAGTACGCCGTCGAACAAATGCTGCTGTTTCCCCACGGAATGTTCCATTCCGCAGGGGCCCCGGTTGATTTTATGTATCGCGGGTCGAAAGTGAATTCCGCCCCGCTCCGCGCCACTGGGCGCGATGGCGTCAGCAGCATGGAAGGTGGTGCGTGCGGATGAAAATCACGCTAAAGGGCCACGACTACAAGTACGCCGTCGAACAGATGCTGCTGACGCTGTTTCCCGAGGAGCGCCCGGTTTACGATGGCCCGGAGGAAAACCGGGTCACGGTTTCACTCAGCCGGGGCAACCTCTGGCTGACTGCCACAGCAGTGCTGCATTGGCAGGGCAAGCTGGCGCGCCATGCCTGCCGGGCCAAGGTGAGCCAGCTCAACGGCGAGGCGCTTAACGATGGCCGGGTATGCCAGCGCATTTTGAAGCTGGCCTTCTACCGGGCCGGCATCGAGGTGTTGGGCAAAGAGCCCCCTTGGGGTGCCATGACCGGCGTGCGCCCGGTCAAGATCCCTACCAAGGCCATGCTGGCCGGGGCAACCCCGGCGCAGGCCAAGCGCATATTGCGCCAAGGCTATCGGGTGTCGCCCCTGCGTGCCCAACTGGCTATGGACTGCGCCCGGGCCAGTCTGAGCGTCAAGCAGACCCTGCAACCCGAGGAGATCTCCCTGTATGTGGGCATCCCCTTCTGCCCCACCCGCTGCACCTACTGTTCCTTTATCTCGGCCGACGTCAAGCAGACCCTCAAGCTGGTGGGCCCCTATGTGGACGCACTGGAGCGGGAAATTGAGGCGGCCGGTGCGGCCTTGAAGCAGGTCGGGCTGCGGGTCAAGTCGGTTTACTTTGGCGGCGGTACGCCCACCACGCTGGGCGCGGCGCAGTTGGACCGGGTCTGTTCGGCGCTGGAACGGCATATTGATCTGTCCCACTGCGTAGAGTACACCGTGGAGGCCGGGCGGCCGGACACCATCACCCCGGAAAAGCTGGCGGTACTGGCCCGGCACAGAGTAGATCGGGTCTCGGTCAATCCCCAGACCATGGAGGATGCCGTACTGCGTGCCATGGGCCGTGCCCACACCGCCCAGCAGGTACTGCACGCCTATGATCAGGTGCGTGCGGCCGGTGATTTTCTGGTCAACATGGATCTGATCGCGGGACTGCCCGACGATACCCCCGACGGCTTTCGCCGCACGCTGGACACGGTGCTTGCCTTAGCACCGGAAAACATTACGGTGCACACACTGGCTTTGAAGCGGGGAGCCACCCTGACCACCGAAGACGATGCCCCCACTCTGCCCGATGCGGCGCAGGTGGCGGAAATGCTGGATTACGCCTGGGCTCGGCTGCGCGCGGCCGGATATCTGCCCTATTATCTCTACCGGCAGAAGTTCATGTCGGGTTCCTTTGAGAATGTGGGCTGGTGCAAGCCGGGGTGTGAAAGCGTGTATAACATCTGCATGATGGAAGAACTGCAGTCCATACTGTCCTTGGGCGCCGGAGGGATGACCAAGCTGGTGGACACGCAGGCCGGGCGCATTGAGCGCCGGGCCAATCCAAAGTATCCACACGATTATCTGGCGCGGATCGAATCGATCTGCCGGGAAAAGGAGGAGCTTCCATGGCCTATCAACTGAAGGAGATCAACCAGCGGATCCGGGAAGACGTAAAAGGATTTCTGGAGGAGTGCGACGCCGAGTACGGCAAAAAAATCGCCCAGGCGGCCGACCGCATCATTGAAAATATCGGCAAAAGCCCGGTGGTGCTGCTGTCCGGCCCCTCCGGGTCGGGCAAGACCACCACTGCCATGAAGGTGGAGGAGGAACTGCGCCGCCGGGGCATCGGTTCGCACACCATCTCTATGGACAACTATTTCAAATCGCTGGATCGCCGCACGGCACCGCGCAACGAGCAGGGTGAGATCGACTTTGAGTCCCCCCTGCTGCTGGATATGGAGCTGCTGGACGCCCACTTTACCGCGCTGGCCAAGGGAGAGGAGATCCTCATTCCCAAGTTTGCCTTTGCCCGCCAGATGCGGGACACGGCGGTGACCCCCCTGCGGCTGGGCAAGGACGAGGTGGCCATCTTTGAGGGCATCCACGCGCTCAATGATAACATTGCAGGCCGACACAACGAGGCCA
This sequence comes from Oscillospiraceae bacterium, assembly GCA_045602885.1. Taxonomy (GTDB): domain Bacteria; phylum Bacillota; class Clostridia; order Oscillospirales; family Oscillospiraceae; genus JAJPXI01. Next base: position 1,347 of record JAZSCJ010000087.1, on the reverse strand, counting down.
CCTGTATGTACATCTCGGCCCGCAGCAATGTGTGCGACGGGGAGCAGCTGCGCTTCAAGGGCACCTGGATGCGTCTGGCCCGGCGTGCCGTGCGCGACTATAACTTCCGCGGCACCGGCGTGGAGGAGACCATGGCCATGTGGGCCAACGTCCGCCGGGGTGAAAAGCTGTACATCTCCCCCTTCAAGGGCCGTGCCGATATCATTCTGGACTCTTCCCTGCCCTACGAAGTGTCGGTGATGAAAAATTACGCTAAGCCGCTGCTGGAGGCTGTTCCTCAGGGCAACGAGCGGTATCAGGAACTGCTGGATCTGATCGACGGATTCCGGTGGTTTGAAGAGATCGACCCGGCTCTGGTGGCCAAGGATTCTCTGATCCGGGAATTCATCGGTGGCGGAAGCTACCACTATTGATTTGTAAATTATTTTGAGAGGAAGTATCAATAACATGAGCGAATGTACACACGATTGCAGCTCCTGCGGCGCAAGCTGCGGCGAGCGACAGGAAACACCCGACCTGCGCGTTGCGGTTAACGAACTTTCCAGCGTGACCAAGGTCATCGGCGTGGTCAGCGGTAAGGGCGGCGTCGGCAAAAGTCTGGTCACCGCCTCCCTGGCCTGTGCTATGGCGAAAAAGGGCTATAAGGTGGGCATTCTGGATGCCGACATCACCGGCCCCTCCATCCCCCAGGCCTTTGGCGTGCACAAGACCGCCGAGGTCAACGAACTGGGCATTCTGCCCGAGGTCACCAAGTCGGGCATCCGCATTATGAGCCTGAATCTGCTGACCAAGTCGGAGACCGATCCGGTCATCTGGCGTGGCCCGGTCATTGCCGGCGTGGTCAAGCAGTTCTGGACCGACGTGGTGTGGGGCGACATTGACTATATGTTTGTGGATATGCCTCCCGGAACGGGTGACGTGCCCCTGACGGTCTTCCAGTCCCTGCCCGTGGACGGCATCGTGGTGGTCACCTCGCCCCAGGATCTGGTGTCCATGATCGTGCACAAGGCGGTCAACATGGCCGCCATGATGGAGATTCCCGTGTTGGGCCTGGTGGAGAACTACAGCTACTTTAAGTGCCCCGATTGCGGCAAGGAGCACTCCATCTTCGGCGAAAGCAAGCTGGAGCAGACGGCCAAAGAGATGAACATCCCCGTTCTGGCCCGTCTGCCCATGGATCCCGGTCTGGCTGCCGCCTGCGATAAGGGCGAGATCGAGGACTACCCCACCAACTATCTGGCAGAGGTAGCCGAGCGCCTGTAATGGGTGCAATCCCACAACAAAACCATAAGGCCACCGAATTGCTCCCAATTCGGGGGGCTTATTTTAATGAGTTATGGGGGTAAT
>JAZSCJ010000086.1:0-5815 GCA_045602885.1 Oscillospiraceae bacterium | reverse complement strand
GTGCATCACGGTTGTCGGCGCTGCGTTTAACTCGCGGGAGGATCATGCGTGGAATATGGTACGGCTGGACGGCGAGTGGTATTGCACGGACGCCACCTGGGACGAAGGCGCATACGATTTCGGATTTTTCAACAGGAGCAGTGATTATTTTGCCATGACCGGACACCAGTGGGATTATGAGGCCTATCCGATTGCCGTGGCGGAAGAGACCGGAAAGCTTGGCGCCCCGGATCAGCTATAATCACAACAGCCTCCGTGATGCCCACGATGCGTTGGATGACGGAAGTATTCCGATGAAGGAGCTGCTGTGCGCTTTGAAAAGACGCACTTTTCACTGCAATTTGATATGAAAACCGCCGGGCGCTGTGTCAGCACCCGGCGGTTTATGTTTTGTGTGATCCCTCGAGTAGGGATGTTTTTGTATTGGCACACCAAAAGTAATGCCGGATAAATGTGCGTTTTTAACGATGCAAAATGCACATTTTGGCCAACGCATCGGCGGGTCGTTGAAATTAGGCTTTGCCGCTGCGTATTCGCTTACAGATTGCTCTCTTTCCGGTTGGCGGCTTTGCGCAGATAGTTGCCAATGTTGGTCAGGCACATGAGGAGCGTTACCAGGAACACGCCCGGGATGAGGATGATCCACCAGCTGTCAGTCAGCAAAGCGTTTCCCGCAAGAGACAGCATGCTGCCCCAGGAGATGATCTCCAGCGGAAGCCCCATGCCCATAAAACTGAGGGTGGATTCGGAGACGATCGCGCCGCGGACATTCATCACCACCATGAACATGATGGAAGCGATGAAATTGGGAGCAAGGTGCTTGCGCAGAATGTGGAAGAACCTGCCGCCCATGCAGCGGGAGGCAACGATATATTCGCTGCTGCGGATCTGCCGCACTTCTGTGCGGATAACTTTGGCGATGCTTGCCCAGCTTGTGACGCCGATGACGACAGAGAGGGTCAGTACATTGGCCTGCCCCAAAATCGCCTGCAGGAACAGCACCAGCAGCAGTCCCGGAACGCTGAGAAAAATCTCCGTAAAGCGCATCATCAAAGTGTCCAGCCACACGGGAGCAATGCCGCTGACAGCGCCGTATACCACCGCGATGACGGTGGAGATAAGGGTTGCCAGAAAGCCGATCAGAATGGAAATGCGGCCGCCGTACCATATACCGGAGAAAATGTCACGGCCGAGGGTGTCCGTCCCGAACAGGAACTCTGCATCGGGCGCAGCGCTGAAATTCTCAAGATCCAAATAAGCGGGATTTTTGGTCATAATCCCTTCTGCAAAGATGCAGCACAGCACGATCACGGCAAGCAGGATCGCAGAGACCCATGGGAAGCCTTTTAAGCGGCGAACCTTCTTTTCCGGCGCAGGTGCTTCGGGACGGATGCCGACCATTGTAAACAGTTCTTTTTCTGTCATACTTTGGCCACCTCCGATGTTTCGATCACTTCGTTTGCCTTGATTCTGGGGTCGATCTTCTCGTTGATGATCTGCCCGATCAGATTGCAGAGAATCACAAGAATGCCGGTCATCATGCAAAGCACCATCAGCAGATTGTAGTCGTGATACCGCGCGCTTTCGTAGGACAGCGCGCCGATGCCGGGATAGCTGAACACGGTTTCCACGATGTAGGTGCCGCCCACCACGTGCGGAACAGAGATGGCCATGATGCTGATGTAGGAAGGCATAATGTTGCGCAGACAGTGACGGAACATGATTTTCCGCTTGCTCAGGCCTTTGGATTTGCCCAAAAGCACATAGTCTGCCCTGGTTTCCTCCAACAGCTTGTTGCGGATCATATAGGCATAATACCAAAGGTGCTGCAGCACCACGATGATGAGCGGAAGAATCAGATGCCGGGCGCGGTTGATCACATCGTGCTTATAGCCGACGTCGTATGCGCCGCTGCTGGGAAGCCAATGCAGCGTCACGGCGAAAATCAGAATCAGCAGCAGCGACAGCCAGAATTCCGGGATGCAGCTGAGCAGCGTGCCGACTTTGCACAGCAGCCTGTCAATCCATTTATCCTCAAACCATGCGCACAAAACGCCAAGCAGCAGCGCGCCCACAAAGGTCAGCACAAAGCCGATGCCGCCCAAAATCAGCGTGAAGCCGATCCGCTGCCCGATCACCTCCATCACATCCTGCTTGTATTTGAAGGAAATGCCGAAGTCGCCCCTGACAGCATTCTCTGCCCAGCGGATGTACTGGATATGGATGGGATCGTTCAGCCCCAGCCTCTCCCGCGCCTCCGCTTTTTCCTCTACGCTCATTTTTTCCACGCGATCACCGTAGTAGCTCATCAGCGGGTCGCCGGGCGCAAGGCGGGAGATATAAAACACGGCCACAGAAAGAACGAGCACACTCAGCAAAAACACAAGAAGCTTCTTGCCATAGTAAACGAAAGGGTTTCTTTTCATCAAAAATCCTCCTTTCGCAGCACCCAGTGGCCGGGCGCAATCTCCGTCAGCACACCGCCACGCTCAAAGCTGAGTTCGTCGAAATCTGCCCGTTTCCTGCTTCGCTCGGCTATGGGGTCGGGAACAGGGATGGCGGACAGCAGCGCTTTCGTATAAGGATGCTGAGGATTGGCGTAAAGCTGCGCCGTGGGCGCCAGTTCTACCAGCTTGCCGCGGTACATAACGCCAACGCGGTCGCAGAGGTATTCCACCATGGAAAGGTCATGGGCAATGAACAGAATGGAGCAGCCGTGCTCCCGGTTGCAATGGCGCAGCAGGTTGATGATCTGCGCCTGAATGGACACATCCAGCGATGCAACAGGTTCATCGGCCACGAGCAGCTCCGGCTCCATGGACAGAGCACGGGCGATGGCCACCCGCTGACGCTGACCGCCGGAAAGCTCCGCGGGGTACTTGTTCAAATAGCTGGCATCCATTCCCACATAGCTTAGCTGGAACTCCGCTTCTGCCCGTAAGTTTCCTCTGGGGGGCTTGATGCGGTGGATGGACATCGGCTCAGCGATAATATCCGCCACCGTCATGCGCTGATTCAGGCTGGAAGTGGAGTCCTGAAAAATGATCTGCCGCCGGGTTTCCAGCGTTTTGCGGTGCTTGCGGAACTCTTTTTTGTCGCAAACATGGATGCCGTTATAGAGGATTTTGCCTTCGGTTGGCTGATAGATGTTCATGATGCAGCGTGCAACGGTGGACTTGCCGGAGCCGGACTCGCCCACAAGGCCGAAAATCTCGCCCCGCTTCATTTGGAAGGACACATCGTTCACCGCTTTGATCACGGCGTGTTTGCCCAGCTTGAACACATGGGAAAGCCGCTGCACATCGAGCAAGACTTCAGACATCGCGTTTCCCTCCCAACGGTGATTCAACTTTGGGCGCTCTGGGATCTAAAAGCCAGGTTGCCGCATAGTGTGTATCCGTGATTTTGAACATAGGAGGCTGCTCGTGATAGTCGATTTCCAAGGCATATTCGTTCCGGCAGGCAAAAGCGTCACCCACAGGGGGATCGATCAGCGTGGGCGGCATACCGGGGATGGTTTTCAGTTCGGCCTTTCCTTTGTTGAGCGCGGGAAGGGACTGCATCAGTCCCCAGGTGTAAGGATGCCGGGGATCGTAATAGACTTCTTCCGCTGTGCCGATCTCCACAATCTTGCCGGCGTACATAATGGCCACCCGGTCGGCGCATCTTGCCACCACACCCAAATCATGGGAAACCAGAATGGTCGCCGTGCCCAGCTTTAGCTGGATTTCTTTGAGCAAGTCCAGAATCTGCGCCTGAATGGTCACGTCCAGCGCGGTTGTCGGCTCGTCAGCCAGCAGAATTTTGGGATTGGCTGCAAGCGCAATCGCCATAACGCTTCTCTGCCGCATGCCGCCGGAGAAATTGTAGGGATACAGCTTGTAGCGTTCGTGGGGCTGTTGGATGCCCACCAGCTCCATCAATTCAATGACCCGGTTGTAGACTTCTTCTTTTGGCAGCTTGGGCTCGTGAGTCAAAATGGCTTCGGCGATTTGCCCCCCGATGGGAATGGTGGGGTTCAGCGCCGTCATGGGGTCCTGAAAAATCATGGAGAACAGCTTGCCCCGAAGCTTGCGCATATCCTTATCGGAGTAATCCGTAATATCCACACCGTTGGCGATGATTTTACCGCCCTCGATTTTTGCGGACTTCGGCAGCAGTTTCATGATTGCCTTGCAGAGCATGCTCTTTCCGCAGCCGCTCTCGCCCACGATGGCAAGAATCTCGCCGGGGTGCAGGTCAAGGCTTACATCCCGCACAGCCTGCACTTTTCCCGCCGGAGATTTGATTCCAACCGATAGGTTTTCTATTTTCAATAATTCTTCCATAAGAATCGTCCTGTCCTTATTGACTCGTCATTTGCTTTACACACGGATCATAAGCCGCGGCCGAAGTCCCCTTGCAGAATGTGGTGGTGAGGTGGGGGAGTGCGGCAAGTCCTCTGTCGCTGCGGGGAATTGTGGCCTGCACAGGAAGGCGGGTTTCATCTGTCTGTAAAGCAAATGCACAATAAGGGGCTGAAATCAGCCCCTTATGTGGCGCGTTTGCGCGATTACTCGATGGTCCATTCCGTGACATTCCAGAAAATGCCCACGCCGTGGTGTCCCAGAACGGTGTTTGCATCAATGCCTTTGATGTTGCTGTCCGCGATGAACATCGCATTGATGTAGGCAAAGAAGGTGTAAGCGGGCGCTTTCGCCATCGCGATCTGGAACTGCTTGTAGTATTCCGCGCGCTCGGCGTCGTCATTTGTCTGGCGGGCTTTCTTCAGCCACTCGTCAACGTCTGCGTTGGAATAGCCGGAGTAGTTTGCGCCTGCGTCGGTGGAGAAAACCTTATAGGTGTGGTCGTCGGCATCGTAGGGGGAGCCCCAGCCGATGATGCAGCATTCCTGCCCGCCCCAGTCAATGCCGTCGGCGGGAACATTGGCCTTCACATCCAGACCGGCTTCCTGCAGATGCTGCGCTGCGATCTGCGCCATGTCAATGCGTACCTGATCGCCGGGCGTTGCGTTGATGGTGAAGGAGATGCGCTCGCCATCGCGGCACCAAAAGCCCTCTGCGTCCTTTTCACAGCCGGCGGCCTTGAATGCGGCTTCCGCCTTGGCAAGATCGAAGTCGTATTTCTCGACGCCGTCGTAGTTATATTCGTTGAGCTGAATGGGGCTGTAGGCCACGAAGCCTTCGCCCAGCAGAACGGCGTCCACAATGGCCTGACGGTCGATGCAATAGCTGATTGCGGGGATCAGATCGCCGTTTTCCTGCCAATAGGGATTCCAGAAGTTATACAGAATGCCGCGGTAGTCGGCGGTGTTCATGTCGTAAACGGTGAGGCCCTCTGCATCCTTGAAGCTCTGCGCGTCCTTGGGCGTGACCTGTGCCAGATCCAGCGTGCCTTCCTTCAGCTGCAGCGCTTTGGCATTGTCGTCCGTGACGATCTTGAAGATGATGGTGTCGATCTTGGCAGCACCGGCGAAGTAATCTTCATTCTTCGCCATGGTGATAGCCTGCCCCACGTCCCAGCTTTCCAGCTTATAAGGACCGGTGCCGACGGGGTTCTTGAAGTAGTCGGATTCCCACATATCTTCGCCCTGGAGCTTGTGCTCGGGCAGGATAGACATGGTCATGTAGTCCAGGAATGCGTAGTTGGGCTCGGACAGAACGAAAGCGATCTCGGTGTCGGAGATGACCTTGATTTCCTTGATCTCGATGTAGTTGGGGTAGTTCTCGGAGCCGTTGTCGGGATTCATAATGGCTTCGATGGTGAACTTGACATCGTCGGCGGTGAACTTCTCGCCGTCGTGCCACTTGACGTC
>JAZSCJ010000085.1:0-6019 GCA_045602885.1 Oscillospiraceae bacterium | reverse complement strand
CATTGTCGGGTTTGAAGTGCAGGAGATGGTCAAGAAACTGACCGGCAAGCAAGGCTTCAAGGGCATCAACCCCGACGAGTGCGTGGCCATCGGTGCTGCCCTGCAGGGCGGCGTTCTGGTGGGCGACGTGAAGGGCCTGCTGCTGCTGGACGTCACCCCCCTGTCTCTGGGCATTGAGACCATGGGCGGCATCTGCACCAAGATCATCGAGCGCAACACCACCATCCCCGCCAAGAAGAGCCAGATCTTCACCACCGCCGCCGACAACCAGACTTCCGTCGAAGTCCACGTGCTGCAGGGCGAGCGCGAGATGGCACAGTACAACAAGACTTTGGGCCGCTTCAATCTGGACGGCATCGCTCCCGCCCGCCGCGGTGTGCCCCAGATCGAAGTCACCTTCGACATCGATGCCAACGGCATCGTCAACGTGTCCGCCAAGGATATGGGCACCGGCAAGGAGCAGCACATCACCATCACCTCCTCCACCAATATGTCCAAGGAGGACGTGGAAAAGGCCGTCAAGGAGGCCGAGCAGTTTGCCGCCGAGGACGCCAAGCGCAAGGAAGAGGTCGAGATCCGCAACCAGGCCGATCAGGTGGTCTATCAGACCGAAAAGGCACTGGAAGAGGCCGGCGACAAGATCGACGCCAACGACAAGGCTTCCGTGCAGGCTGCCATCGACAAGCTGAAGGAGGCCATGAAGGGCACCGATACCGAGGCCATCAAGGCTGCCACCGAGGAAGCCACCAAGGCCTTCTACCCCATCGCCGAGAAGATGTACGCCCAGGCCAACCCCCAGGGCGACCCCAATATGGGCGGCTGCGGCGCTGACTGCAACTGCGGCGGCGATTGCAACAGCGATCCCAACGTGGTGGACGCCGACTTTGAAGTAGTGGACGACAACCAGTAAGAATTTCCATGGGAACATGGCGGGGCGGAGCGACCGCCCCGCCGTTTCCTGCGCAAAGAGGTGAAGCAACTTGGCAGAACAAAAACGCGATTATTACGAAGTTCTGGGCGTTTCCAAGGGCGCGTCCGACGACGAACTGAAAAAGGCCTATCGCAAGATGGCCAAACAATATCACCCCGATCTCAACCCCGGCGACACGGTGGCCGAGGCGAAATTCAAGGAGGTCAACGAGGCCTACGAGGTACTGTCTGACAAGGACAAGCGCAGCCGCTACGACCAGTTTGGCCACGCCGGTGTAGATCCCAACTTTGGGGCCGGCCCGGGCGGCGGCTTCGGCGGCTTTGATATGGGTGACATTGATCTGGGCGATATTTTCGGCTCTTTCTTTGGCGGCGGCTTCGGCGGTGGCGGCCGTTCCAACCGCAACGGCCCCCGAAAGGGCCAGACCCTGCGTGCCAACATCACCATCTCCTTTGAGGAGGCCGCCTTCGGCTGTGAAAAGGAGATCAATCTGAACCGGGACGAAACCTGCGACGCCTGTCAGGGCACCGGCTGCGAAGCCGGTACCACGGCGGAGATCTGTCCCGACTGCCACGGCAGCGGCCAGGTGCGCATCCAGCGCGGCGGCGGTGCCTTCTCCTTTACCACCACCGCCACCTGCTCGCGCTGCAATGGCTCGGGCAAGATCATCCACTCTCCCTGCAAAAGCTGCCACGGCAGCGGCCAGGTGCGCCGCCAGAAAAAGATCACGGTCAGTATTCCTGCCGGCATCGACAACGGCCAGGCGGTCTCCCTGCGTGGACAGGGCGGCGCCGGTACCAACGGCGGCCCGGCCGGCGATCTGGTCATCGCCGTCAACGTCCGGCCCCATGAGCTGTTCCGCCGGGAGGGTACATCGATCTATCTGGAGCAGTCCATCACCTTCCTGCAGGCTGCGCTGGGCGACGAGCTGGAGATCCCCACCATCGACGGCAAGGTCAAGTACACCCTGCCCGAAGGCACCCAGCCGGGTACTACCTTCCGCCTGCGCGGCAAAGGCATCCCCAGTCTGAACGGGCGGGGCCGGGGCGATCAGTTTGTCACCGTCAACGTACAGGTGCCCCAAAAGATGAACGCGGCGCAAAAGGATGCCTTGCAGGCCTTCGGCGCGGCCATGGGCTGGAGCGAACGCCCCAAAGGCGGCGAATCGAAAAGTTTTTTTGACAAGAAATCGAAAAAGAAATAAAATAAGGGATAGGCTTTGCCTATCCCTTATTTCTTCTCCGGGAGGGTCATTATGAATCTGCTCATTACCCTACTGTTTCCGTTTGTAATACTGATCGGCCTGCTGTGCTTTTTTGCCTATTACATCCATTCCGGGATCCCCCGCAAAGGCACACTGGAGTGGATCACCCGCTCGATGAACGAGCGCCCCCGGCGCTTCACCTTTTCCGCGGCCGTGCACCCCATGAGCCGTACGGACATCCTCCCCATTCTGCTTGTGACCGCTCTCTACGCCGTCAGCGTCTTTTGGAATCTGGGCAGCCTTTCGGCCCCCCAAAGCCTTTGGCAGCCCACAGCGGAACAGCCCCTTACCTTTTCCACGCAAAAAACCGTCACGCTCAGCCAAGTGGCGTTTTACACCGGCCTGGGAAGCGGCTCTTACACGCTGGAATTCTCCTCTGACGGCGTCAACTGGACGCGTGTGGAGCTGGAACAGGATGCCCCCCACCAGTTTCAATGGCGGCAGGTTCAGCTGCCCGAGGGCAACCATACCGCCCGTTACTTCTCTTTGACTGCCCACAGTACCGACAAGCGCATGGAACTGGGCGAGCTTGCGCTGTTTGACGAGAATAACGCGCTCATCGCCGTGACAGCCGACTCGGCCGCCGCCTTGTTTGACGAGCAGAACACCGTCCCCGCCGCAACTCATTGGAGTAACAGCACTTACTTCAACGAAGCCGCTTACGCAGGCACCGCGTGGGAGTATCTGCAGGGCATCGCCCCCTCGGAAACCGCCCATCCGCCCCTGGGCAAGCTGATCATCGCCCTGGGCATTCAGCTTTTTGGCATGACGGCGTTTGGCTGGCGCTTTATGGGAGCGCTGTTTGGCGTGTTGATGCTGCCCCTGTTGTACCTCTTCCTGAAAAACCTGTTTGGCAAGACGGCCATCGCCCTTTGCGGCAGCGTGCTGTTTGCCGCTGAGTTTTTGCATCTGTCCCAGACCCGTATGGCCACGTCGGATGCCTTCGGCCTGTTCTTCACGCTGGCCATGTTCTATTTTCTGTACCGCTTTCTGGCCCTGCCGGCCGGTACGCCCTGGCGCAAATGCGCCCTGCCGCTGCTGCTGTCCGGGCTTATGTTCGGTCTGGGCGTGGCCTGTACATGGCGCGTGCTGTTTGGCGCAGCAGGCATGGCGGTGCTCTATCTGCTGGCGCTGATTTGGAAGTGCCGGGACTGGCCCCTGCCCACGCAAGGCCCCCGGCGCTGGGCCTGGCTGCTCAAAACCATTCTGTTTTCCATCCTGTGCTTTGTGCTGCTGCCTGCCCTTCTCTACACCGCCTGCTATCTGCCTATGGCCTTTGCCCACGGCGTGAGCGTGACCGACTGGAAGGGTCTGCTGGGGCTGGTGTGGGCCAATCAGGTGCAGATGCTGCGCTTGCACTGGTCGGCCGCCGCACCGCACCCTTACGCCTCCCAGTGGTATCATTGGCTTTTGAACCTGCACCCCACGTTGTACTATACCCTCAACGAGGATACGCTGGGCTATGCCACGCACCTGGCCGCCTTCCATAACCCCATTGTGATCTGGGGCGGTTTGCTGGCCCTTGTCACGCTGGCTGTGCAGACCTTCCGCCGCCATTGCGGCAAGGGTATGCTCATCCTGATCGGAACGCTCAGTCAGCTCATCCCCTGGATCGTCCTTGGTTTTGTGCGCACCACCTTCGCCTACCACAATTTTGGCACCGTGTTGTTCCTGTGCATGGCGCTTGCCTATGTGATGAACGACCTGGCCGAGTCCGGCCGGCGGTGGAAACCGGCCGTCTTTACGCTGACCGGCGCCGCCGTGGTGCTGTATGCGCTGTTTTACCCCGTTTTGGCAGGCATCCGCATCCCGATGGTCTGGATGCATATTCTTTTGCGCTGGCTGCCCACCTGGCCCTTCTGATAGGAAAGGAATCTCACCATGTATCTCACCGACCTGCACACCCACTCCATCCTGTCCATGGACGGAAATGTTCCTCTGGCCGAAATGGTCCGGGCGGCCGTGGACGGCGGTCTTTCCGCCTTGACGGTCACCGACCACTGCGATCTTTTGGACGAAGCCGGCCAGCGCAACCTGACCTATGACTGGCAGCCTGTACTGGCTCAATTTGCCCAAACCGCGCCCCAATTCCCCGACTTCCGTCTGGGTCTGGGCATCGAGCTGGGCAGCATTCATGTGTCGCCCCAACACGCCCGGGCCATTCTGGCCGGCGCCGGGACGGCGCTGGATCAAGTCATCGGCTCGATCCACAATTGGCAGGAAGTCAATGGCGGCGGCGAATATTACTACGTTCATTTTAACTCGGCCACCATCTGTCACGCTATGCTGAACGATTACTTTTCCAGTATGCAGCAACTGGTAGAGTTGCCCGACTGCTATGACGTCCTGGGTCACATCATCTATCCGCTGCGCTACATTTACCGGGACGGGCAGGACATTTCCCTCTTCCCCACCTATCGGGATCAGCTGGCCCACATTTTGCGCCGGGTGATTGAAACCGGCCATGCCATTGAAGTCAACACCTGCCGGGGCAACACCGTGGAGGACTGGCGCGAGATCCTGCTGCTCTACCGGGATCTGGGCGGCACACAGGTCACCACCGGCTCCGACGCACATTGGCCCCAGGACGTGGGCAAGGGCATCCGGGAATCCTACGACCTGTTGAAATCCTGCGGTTTTGACCACATTACTGTATACCACCGCCGCCAGGCGGAATTGATTACCATTTAACGGAAGGAACGAATTTCATGATTGCAATTGCCTGCGACCACGGCGCTCTGGCGCTGAAAGACCACTTGAAAGCCTATCTGCAAAACAAGGGTTTGGAAGTCAAGGACTTTGGAACTCACACTCTGGATAGCTGCGACTACCCCGATTTCGTCGCCCCTGCCGCCCAAGCGGTAGCTTGCGGCGAGTGCGAAAAGGGCATCGTGCTGTGCACCACCGGCATTGGCGCCTCCATGGCCGCCAACAAGATCAAGGGCGTACGCTGCGCCCTGTGCCACGAGCCCTGGTCGGCCGAGATGACTCGCCGCCACAACGATGCCAATGTGCTGGCCATCGGGGCCGGCGTGACCGGCGTCAATCTGGCCGAGCAGATCGTGGACGCCTTTTTGACCTTTGAGTTCGAGGGCGGCCGCCATCAGCGCCGTGTGGACAAGGTTATGGCGCTGGATCTCTGATCCCACCTGCAAAACAGCCTTCCCGCTTCAAGCGGGAAGGCTGTTTTTTTATCGCTGCTTTAGGGTCAGTACCACCACCGTACGGTCGTCGGCCGCACCTTGCCGCTGACCACTGCCCTCCATGAGGTCGGCTGCCAGCGCCTTGGGGTCGCTGCCGTCATACTGCGCCAGCGCCGTTTTGACCCAGCCGTCCTCCTCGGCACTCGCCACACCATCGCTGAGCAGCACCACGCTGTCCCCTGCCGCAAGCCGCATTTTATTCACATCGGGACTGCCCTCGCCCGTCCAAAGGCCTGCCGGCAACGCACCGCCCGTCACCCGGGTCACCACACCGCCGCGACGGACATAGGTGGGGGCGGCGCCCAGCTTGTAAAACCCAGCCTCGCCGGTGTACAGATCCAGCCGAAGCAGGTCGATGGTGGTAAAGCCCCCCTCCTCCTCGTCGCGCAGGGCCAGCGCGGCGCTTAGCGTAGTCAGTGCCGCTTCCGGCTCCATGCCGGCGCGCAAAAAACCCTCCAGCAGCCGGATCGCCGTGCTGCTTTCCCGATGGGCCTGCACACCGCAGCCCATTCCATCGCACAGCAGTACAAACAGCGCGCCGTCCTCCCCCTTAAACCATGCCCCGGAATCCCCATTGACCGTCTGCCCCTGTTTCTTGCAGGCCGCCAGCCCGGCCACCGC
>JAZSCJ010000084.1:0-16322 GCA_045602885.1 Oscillospiraceae bacterium | reverse complement strand
GCTGCGCAATGGCGCAGCGGCCGGGTTTGTGTTTGAACGAGCATAGGGGATGCGAAGACACAGAGGCGGTTGAATTATGTAAACTTGAAGGAGGGGGGATGACATGAAACCGTGGGCAAAAACGGATTTTGAAGGTAATATTGCAAAAAAATAGAAAAATTGTGCAGATTATTGTTGCCTTTGTACTGTGAAAAGTGTACAATATAGTTGAATATTATACTGCTTTTTTTGAGGAAACTATAAAAGGTGTGCCTGAAAGACAAGGTGCACAAGGGAATGTGTTTTAAAAAGGGAAGATTGACCATAATCGGTCGCTGTTGTGTGTGACATGGCTGCCTGTTGAAAACAGAAAATCGGTTAGAGTGCTGCAAAATGGATAATCCTACTTGATTTGTTACAAGTTTTTTGATATAATTGAAAGAAAAGACGGAAATGTAACCATTCTTGGCGATTGATACAGGAAATTAGGTGTGTTCATTTGCGAAGAAATAACTTGTTCTGCGGGGAGTGCAGTGCGTTATGGATTTGGTTAATCTGGAATCCGAAGTGTTTGATCTGATTTCCGAAGCGACGGAACAAGTGTATACGTTTGCCCTGGATTTGAGCCGTGACTACTCCCGGTGGAGCAAAAATGCGGTGGAATATTTCGGGCTTCCTGGGGAGTACATTGAAAACACTGTTCAGGTTTGGTTGTCACACATTTATCCGGAAGACCGTCCGGCTTTTCTGGAGGATTTTGACCGTGTTTTGCGCGGAGAGTCCAAACGGCATGACTGTGAATATCGCATTCGCAATGCAAAGGGCGAGTATGTTTGGGTGCAGAGCAAGGGTGCTGCCCGGCACAACCCGGACGGAAGTCCCCGTTCCTTTGCCGCGGTGCTGAGTAATTTGGATACACTGGCAAAATTTGATCCTTTGACCGGCCTGCTGAACACGCAGGAGGGTATGGCTCAACTGGCGCGCAATATCGCGGAAGGCAAATCGGGCGTGCTGATGCTGTTTGGGTTGGACAACTTTACCCGCATCAACGATTTGTATGGGTTTGGGGCCGGAGATCAGATTTTGCGCCTGGCGGGCAAAGAGATCCAGGCGCTGCATTGCGGCCAAACCTTCCGCATGGACGGCGACAAGGCCATGTGTCTGATCCCGGATTGCAACCCGGAAGTTGCCGAGTACATTTATTCGGAAGTGCAGGAGATTTTCCAAAATGTGCCCCGTGTCATGGGAATGCCGAGTTCTCTTTCGGTTTCTTGTGGTGTGGTGCATTACCCGGAGGATGGAACGGTGCCAGGCGAGTTGCGGACCAGGGCGGAACATGCGCTGGAAATCGCCAAACGCGGCCGTTTGGGCGGACTGACCCGATACTCCGCCAACCTGCATCAAGAGGCAATCAAAATCTTTGAGTTGCAGGAAATGTTGACCAAGGCAGTTCAGAACGACTGCGTGGGCTTCTTCTTGAATTATCAGCCTCTGGTCAGCAATGATGAGAAAACCATATTTGGCGCAGAAGCGTTGTTGCGCTTCTCTTGCCCCGAACTGAATCGCCCCTTTGTTTCTCCGGCAGAGTTTATCCCTCTCCTGGAACAGAGCGGTATGATCAATACGGTTGGCGCCTGGGTGCTGCGCACGGCGCTGAAGCAGACGGCGGAATGGCGCAAGTTCATGCCCGATTTCTGCGTTTCGGTCAATGTGTCCTATGAACAGATGACTAAGCCGGGCTTCCGGGATATCGTGCTCAGCGCACTCCAGGAGAATGGGGTGTCGCCGGATGGGTTGATTTTGGAACTGACCGAAAGCTGCCGCTATCTGGAGTTGCAGCATCTGCAGGAGACCTTTGATTTCTTTGCCCAACAGGGCATCAAAGTGGCGCTGGACGACTTTGGAACCGGGTATTCCTCGGTGGATGCCTTGCGCACGCTGACACCGCCCTGGATCAAGCTGGATCACACCTTTGTGGCATCCATCGGCAAGAATCCCAAGGATGAGGCGATCATCGAATATCTGATCCAGCTTTGCCGCCACATTGACATTGAAGTGTGCGTGGAGGGCATTGAGAACCAGGAGATCCTTGAGATTGTCCAAAAGTATCGCCCCAGTCTGCTGCAAGGGTATTATTTCTCCAAGCCGCTTTCGGAGCAGGCGTTTGCCAAAGCCTATATCGGGAAAGGTGCCTAACGGGCGCATCTAAATTCGTTATAAAAATTCAAATTTACATAAGTGAGAGGGGATTGTACTATGAATCATAGTCAGAAGAAGGAAAAGCAAACAAAGCTGCTGGGTAAGATCAACATTTTGGTTTTGGCCATTACCTTTGTGTTTATGGTGCTGGTGGTGTTGGCGGTCAATAATATGAACAAGGCCAACGCGGCGCAAATGGCCAATGCGGAATTCCTCAATGGTGTTTCCGATACGATCGCCAGAATGATCGAGGACGCCCGTGCCTGTGCGGCCACCGGCGACAAGGCTTACATGGAAAGCTATCTGACCGAAAAGAATACAACTAAGACCATTGAAAAGAATGTCGCTGCGCTGCAGGCGGCCGGCTTGACCCCGGACGAGCTGGGCGTGCTGGAAGGCGTTCTGGCCATGTCCACCGGCCGTATGGCCATGGAAGAGCAGGCGATGAGCCTTGCCGTATCCGGTAATACGGAGGCTGCGCTTGCGATCCTTTACGGTAAGGATTACGCAGCGCTGGATCAGGAGATTGACGGTGCCATCGGAGCGCTCAAGGGCATGGTTCTCGGTCGTGGCGCCCACAGCACGGAAGCGCAGTCTGCCTTCGTTACCATTGGTAGTATCGTGTCCTGTGTACTGCTTGCCTGCGGTCTGGGCACCGTGATCTTTACCGTTGGTATGGTTTTGACCGGCATGATCTATCCCGTTGCCGCCATGCGTGACACGCTGGTTGAATTTGCAAAGGGTAATCTGGACAGCGAACTCGATGTGGTGGAGGATGACAGCGAAACCGGTGAGGCGGCGCGTGCTATCCGTGACTTCCAGGCATTCCAAAAGGAGATCATTGCCGATATTGATTATCTGCTGGGCGAGATGGCAGATGGTAATTTCGACATCAAAACTGCCTGCGAGCAGAATTACCGCGGCGATTACGCAAACATTCTGGTTTCGCTGCGTAAGATCAACCGCACTCTGGATCGTACCCTCAAGAACATCCGCGTTGCTGCCGGGCAGGTAGACTCCGGCGCAGACCAGGTCGCTTCGGGCGCACAGGCTCTGTCGCAGGGTGCAACCGAGCAGGCGTCTGCAATCGAAGAGTTGGCCGCTACCGTCAACGAGATCAACGATCACGTCCAGCGTACCGGCGTGGAAGCCAACGAAGCTTGCGAAAAGACCAATGAGGCCGGCCAGCTGATGATGCGCTGCGATGCACAGATGAAGGACATGGTCGCCGCTATGGATGAGATCAGCCAGACCTCCGAGGAGATCGGCAAGATCATCAAGACCATTGAGGACATTGCATTCCAGACCAACATTCTGGCTCTGAACGCCGCTGTTGAGGCTGCCCGTGCAGGCAGCGCCGGTAAGGGCTTCGCCGTGGTTGCCGACGAAGTGCGTAACCTGGCGGCCAAGTCGGCTGAGGCATCTAAGAATACTGCCGGTCTGATCGAAGCTTCCGTGGCTGCGGTGGCAAACGGTGCTAACCTGGCCAATGGTACGGCTGAGCAGCTGTCCAAGGTCGCGGTTGCCGCACAAGAGGTTTCTGCCAAGGTGGCCGGTATCGCGGCTGCTGCCCAGGAGCAGGCCGCTTCCATCGAGCAGGTGACCACCGGTATCGATCAGATTTCCTCCGTGGTGCAGACCAACTCGGCCACTGCCGAAGAGTCGGCCGCCGCCAGTGAAGAGCTGTCCAGTCAGGCTGCAGTTCTGGACAATCTGGTGGGCAGCTTCCGCCTGCGTGTGGATGATGACATCGTTGTTGACGCCGAGTAATTCGGTTTTGGACTACAAGTGAAGACCGGGGCGTGGCAAAAGCCACGCCCCGGTCTTTTGTGCATCAATCATTTGATTGCAATAGAAATCCCCCTGCATAGAGCGCTGCTCCGTGCAGGGGGGGTGATTTGATCAGAGGGGGGCGATGGCCTGGTACATCAGCATGAAGTGGCCTACGCTGCCAAGCACAATGAACAGATGGAAGATCTCGTGACAGCCGAATTTGGGATTGTTCCGACCGGGCCATTTCAAGGCGTAGAGCACACCGCCGATGGTGTAGGCCACGCCGCCGGCCAACAGCCAGAATATGCCCGAGGCAGGCAGGGTGCGGGTGAGTGGGTAGATGGCGATGATAGCCAGCCAGCCCATGAAGATATAAATGCTGGTGGTGATCCAGCGCGGAGCATTGATCCAAAGGAAAGTCAAAACCACACCGGCTGCCGCCAGCCCCCAAATGACCCCGAACAGTGACCAGCCCCACGGACCGCGCAGGGGGATCAGACAGATGGGGGTGTAGGTGCCGGCGATCAGGAAATAGATGGAGGTGTGGTCGTATTTGCGCAGCGCGATGCGACCTTTTACGCCGGTTCGAATGCAATGATACAGCGTGCTGGCGGTATACAACCCAATCATAGAGGCACCGTAGATCGCAAAGGTCGCATAGTGCCAGCCGGAGCCGCCTAACGCCCGGGTGCGCAGTATAAGAAGCACGGTGCCCAGAACGCCAAGCAGCGCCCCCAAGCCGTGGGTCAGTGCCGACCAAAGACGCAGGCCGTCATAAGGGTCGCGCTCCTTTTCTCGGGGAATTCGACGGGGGGCACGTTTTACCGAGGGGGTTGGATATACATTTGCGCGAAGAATTTCATCCATTTTTCATCACCATCCCTAGTATACAACGAATATTTCGAAATAGCAAGAGGAAAACTACGAAATCTAATATAAAAAACTAGATTGCAGAATACAGGAAATTTGAAAGGGGTGGAAGTGTGGAAGAAAAAGGGAGCGCTGTAAAGTACCGGAATGCGCCTTGATAAAAAATTTAAAAAATTCAAAATTAACTCTTGCATCTTTCCCCGAGGTGTGGTAATCTATTCAAGGTTCTTTTGCGGCTATCCGGGTGTGGCGAAGTTTGGTATCGCGCTTGACTGGGGGTCAAGAGGCCGCAGGTTCAAGTCCTGTCACTCGGACCAAATCGGAGTATTCCTTACGGAATGCTCCGATTTTCTTTTTCTCAATGTCGTTTTGTTTCGCTTGATCCCTCTCCGAACTGCTCTGGTTTCGGAGAGGGGTTTTTGTTTGTAAAAAAACCCCTGGCAAAACACCAAGAATTTAAAAAGTTAAATTTTTTGGAATTTTCTTCAAAAGAATTGAGCACGAGAAACATGTTTCCGACGTGCATAAAATATTGTATGGGAAACAAGAAAAAATAGAGAAAATTACATAGGAAAAGTATTGCGGCTGAGCGGGGAGATGGTGTATAATAACTTAATAAAAGCTTAATAATTCTTAACAATTTCTTGTGAAGTTTCGTGCATAATTTTCTGAAGTTTGTTTCAAATTGGAGGCAAAATATGAAGAAGCATCATCGTTGGCAACGGGGATTTACTGTAGTTGAAGTTTTGATTACAGTTGCTGTGCTGGTTGTCTTGATCGGTATTTCCATACCGGCGGTCGCACAATGGAGCAAAGAGTTGAAAATGGCGGAGCTGGATGCCCACGCCAAAGAGATCTATCTTTCCGCGCAGTATCAGCTGACTGCCATGAATGCGTCGGGTAGTTTGCCTTCCTTTGGCAAAAAGATGAACACCGACCACAGCGCACGCAAGCTGACGACCAAACCCACCGATGCGGACGATACCGCTAACTGGTCGGATCTGTATTACCTGCAAAGTGACGACGCCATGATGGAGCGTCTGATTTCCGGGACATCCTTTGCGGCGCAGGTAGCCGGTGATTTTCTGATCGAGTTTGATCCTCTGTCCGGTGTGGTGTACAGCGTGTTCTACTGGGAGAAGGACGAGGCCATCGATTACGATACGCAGGTCAAGGATAAATCCCGTGAACGAGCAGACCGTGCCGAGTATCGTCTGGGTTACTACGGCGGAAGTCTGACCCCTGCAAGCGATATCCTGTCCGGCCTGGATGCCAAAGCATTCATCGAGAATGGCGAGGAGCTGTATCTGCGCCTTTCGGTTGCCCGTTCTCAGGCGGTAACCGCAAATAAGGCAAACCTCAGCGTGAAGGTAACGTTGTGGGGGGATAACGATCCCACCAAGACAAAGGTATGGACGCTGGACGGCTACGACTTTAAGTATACCGTCGATGGCGGAAAGCGACTGGAAGCCTACATCCTGTTGGACAGTCTGGCAACGGACTGCCATTTTGAAAAGCTGACCGGTGGCGTGCAGCCGGGCAACTTCACGGTGCAGGTCGATGCGGAGTTTACAGCAGTGGGTAAGTACCCCGGTGAACATCCGGGCGTGATCGAGCTGAAGGATAACAGCCTGTTTGCAAAGATGGGCGCGGAAGAGAGCGGCACTGTGATCGAGGTCGATGCGGTGCGTCATCTGCGTAACCTGGATGCAAGATATTTCAATAATAACGTTCCTGCCGGCAAGGTGACCGTGAAGCAGGTCAATCACATTGATTTTCTCAACACGGATTTTGCATGGGATGGAACTACATACGCAGGCAAGGGCCAGGTCAACCCCCTGCTGAAGGCGGAAAATGAAGCCGATTGCGGCCTGGTTGCGATTCAGAACAACGATTTGCTCAATCGCCTGTCGGGTGATAACTCCATCGTGTGTGAAGACAACTTCGCCATCCGCAATTTTGTCATTAAGAGCGAGGGCATCAATACCGGCCTGTTTGCTCAGCTGGCCAATATGACCATCACGGGCCTTCGGTTGGAGAACATCCGTGTGTCCGGTGGAGAAAATACCGGCGGTCTGGCCGGCACTATGACTGCCTGTACCGTGAAAAACTGCGGTGTTTACTTGAAAAATCAGGATGAACTGGGAAGACTGTACAGCAGCCTGCCCTCTACCCAGGGCGGTTACGCTTCGGAAATGGATCGCCGTTATGCGTACTATCGCATTCAGGGCGGTGCAAATACCGGCGGTTTGGCCGGCTTGGTCAAGACCAGCCATTTTACGCAGTGCTTTGCTGCGGTTGCGGTTAAGGCCACCGGAGATAATGTGGGCGGCTTTGCCGGACAAATGTCGACGAGCAGTACGGCCAACAACTGCTATGCATCCGGTGATGTGGTCGGAAGTAGTCATGTGGGTGGCTTCTTGGGTGGCGGTATCTTGAGCGCAGAGGCTTCCTATGCCACCGGCAATGTGCGTGCTGCTTCCCATGCCGGCGGTTTTGTGGGTGCCTGCGACGGTGGAGCCTACACCAAATGTAAGAGCTATGGTCGTGTGGATGCTGCTTCCCGTGCCGGCGGTTTTGTCGGTGAGAGAAACGGTGCGACATTCGATACATGCGCTTATCTGACCCAGACGGGTTACAATGAGTTCGGCAGCAGCACCATGGCCAAAACCTACTCGGCACTGCGTGTGGCCGATGTGCTGGATGCCTCCTATCCCTACGACAAGGCACTTGTCGGCAAATTCCCCTTCGAGGCAACTACCATTAACTCGCACTATGGTAACTGGCCCGCGCGGCAGGTTATCGACACCTCTCTGGTCTACTATGAAAAGTATCTGTACAGAGGGGCCAACGGTGCGATCGTATATGAGTCCGACGGAGTTACCCCCAAGTATACTTACGGCTATTACTGCGTTACCGGCCTTGCCTCGGCAGAGGGCGGAGACGCTGACAACAGCTTGATTTGGGTGCTGAACACGCTGAAAAAGGATCTGGCTGTGGAAGACGGCTATGCTCTGCTGAGTATTTACAATCTGTCGCAGTTTGACTACACGTTGACGCAATATACCAATGCGGACGGCACTGGGGCCAAGCAACTGGCAAGCGGTACGCTGACGGTACAGCCGGCGCATGTGGGTTGGTCCGGCAACACGGCAACCGATGCTACGCGTGCCGTACATCTGCGCCAGCAGGGTGCGTTGACTTTCTCTGGCTACAAGGCCACCAATTCGGACGGTTCTGCCCGTGGCGCAACGACTGACTTCTCGGTGTTGACGCCGGTGGACAATTACGATGTCACAGGTATGTACCTGTTCCAGCTGCCCCATGACCTGCAGAACGTGAATCGTAAAGAGGCCAAGACGTTTTACGATGAGCTGATCATCGACAATGGTTGTGTGGGGAGCAATGAGGTCATTGACCGGGCCAAGAAGTTCTATTATTGTGCTCACTTTGCCAAGACGGCAGTCAATCCCTCGGTGACCGGCGGCGCATCCTTTGCAGCCAAGCTGCCGCCCTTCGCTTCTCTGCGTTCGCCGCGTCAGCTCAATGCATTGGGTCGTTATCCCTATTACTGGAATACGCAGTACGGCAACTTCAACATCAATATCCGTCAGGAAAATGATGTGAGCTTCTCTGCGTACACCAGCAATTATTGCGGCCAGGCACTGGATCTGATTCGTACCAACTGTGCCATCGGCAATCCCGACCTTGCCTCCAACGGCAACGGTCAGTTCCGCGGCACCTACGATGGTCAGGGATATCGGATCATCGACTTCGGCATTGAGAGCAAAATGGAATTTGTCGGTCTGTTTGGCGAAACCGTCAATGCTACGATTAAAAATGTGACTATGACGGTCAGCAATCAGGGCAGGAACCCCAGCAGCCGCTATGGCAAGATTGTTTGTAAGTATGACGGCCGATCCGGCGGCGATCGTCCGGTGGGCGTTGGTGCGATCGTAGGCTTGAGCTATTACAACCAAAAGCTTACAAATAGCCCCAACGTTATCGAAAACTGTTCTGTTTCCGGTTATACGATCTCGTATGTCGCGGATAACAATACCGTTCCCGGCATTGCCATGGGTGGTCTGGCTGGCTACAATATGGGTACCATCCGCAATTGTTCCGCCGTGAACGATGTTAAGCTGACCATGACCAATTCCGGCAAGCAAAACGCACTGGTTTCTATGGGCGGTCTGGCCGGTACTTCTTTCTACTTCACGGTGGAAAACTGCTACAGCGGCGGAACGCTCACGGCAACGGGCAGTCAGCGCACCGATAAGCTCGTTATGGGTGGCGTGCTGGGCGGCGTGCATCACATTTACAGTGATTGCAGCGATGCCAGCAAGACGAATACGATTTATCGCAACCTTTACAGCTACACCAAGATGTATCCCCAGGTAAAAGCAAAGTGCTATCCCACCGTCGCCAAGGTTTGGCAGGGCGTGGCAACCACTGGCGGCTCGCAGATGAGCGAAGGTAAAATGAACGCCATCGCGGAAGATAATTGGCATTATCTGACCGGCCACTATGCCGATGGGGAAACCGAGCCCCGCTATGAGAAAGAGTTTGGCGCAAAGGCCTGTACCTATATGGGCTTGTCCAAGCTGACCATCGGTGATGCCTTCGGCAAGGCCGATGCCAGCCACTCCTATCCGTATAGCGCAAGCCTTGCCGGCAAGGCCTATCCCTTCCCGGCCGTGGTCAAACGCGGTGGGGCTTACGTCCACTACGGTGACTGGCCCAAGGATAACAGCCGCAACTGGGTCATCCTTGAGGGCAAGTATGTGGGAACCTTCTTCTATGAGAAGTATGAGGACGGAACCTACGGCGTTTTGGGCTTCGGTGCCAAGGAGCAGGAAAAGGCTTCCCCTGCACCGCCCAACCATGACAATCCTACGGTGAATACCCTTATCAAGGATGTCAGCAAGATCGGAATTGTGGAACGGGGCTACGGCGTGTTCTACTACGAAGGCTGCGATCCCTATGATCCCGTGGCCAATATGGGCTGGCAGCATAAGGACAAGGACGGTTGGGATGACGCGGAAAGCCTTGTGTCGGACAACGGCAACCTGGGTCTGCTCAGCACCGGCTATATTTTCCGTCAGCTCGGCACACTCAGAGAGGGCGAACGCGCCAATATGGACTTCAGATGCTCTTGGGGCTTCATGGAAGATGGCACGACTAAATTGACCGGAGAAATTTCGGTTGAGGTCACGGCGCAGTCCGTCAACAGACACCGCAACAAGTCCCAAAGCCCCATCTAACCAACCAAACAGGAGGGTGACACCTTGAAGAATGTGATCAGAAAACTGAAAAGCAATTCCGGGGTGTCTATGCTCTTTGCACTGGGCATTATGCTCATTTGCTCGATGGTGGCATCCACCACGCTGTTTGCGGCGGCCACGGGTGCCAACCGCAACGTCAATCGAGATACCCAGCAGCAGCGCGGCTATCTGGTCGTGTCCTCTGCCGCCCAATTGGCGGCAGAGGAGCTGGACGGGAAGGTTTACGTTGGTAAGGACTACAGGGAAGTGCATGAGTGCGGTGACCCGGATACCGTTTACGATGGATTTGTTTCCTCCGCTACGCTGACCGGCGTGCTGGGTGATCTGCTGGAAGATGCCTGCAACAAGGCCAGCTGGTCGCCCGGCCAGCCCCTAGTGGGTACGGGATTTTCCGAAACCGTCAAGATTACCACCGATGATCCACGGCTGGACGAAGTAGAATGCGTTTGTTCCATCTATTTTGACAGCACAAATAACTGTTATGTATTAGAACTGATTTTTTCACAAGCTAATGTGCTGGACAATTCCGATTACACCGTGACTCTTTCCGTGAAAGGAGCCTGGAACGTGGAAGAAACCTCGGAAGAGATTGAGTGCACGGCCACAAAAGAGCAATGGGTGACCAACGGCGACGGATCCCTTACCAAGGAAGAAGTAGACGTCACCTATCTGGATACCAAATATACAAAGACCTTCACGATAACCTGGGGTGAGCCGACGCTGATCAAGGGAAGTCTGGAAGGCGCCGGTGGGGGAGGATAAGAAATGAAACGGAAACTGACCTCCAACCGGGGCGAGTCGATGGTGGAAACGCTGACTGCCCTGCTGATCTGCACTCTTTCGATCATGCTGCTGGCCGGCGGACTGACGGCTGCTTCGCGCATCAACGATGCCAACGATGAGGCAGACGCACAGTTTAATGCTGACCTGTCGGTTGCCGAAAGCCATACAGGTACGCCGGAAGTAAAGGAAGTAACCTTTACATACAAGCATGACGGCAGCATAAAAACTTACACGGCTGACATTGATGTGTACGGAAACGATCGGTTTGCGTCCTACCAAAAGGGGAGCGTGGGCCCATGAGAAAGAAGCTGAAAAGTAACCGCGGCCTGACCATGGTGGAACTTCTGTGCTGTGTGATTATACTGCTTCTTCTGTCCGCGGTTTGCGGTTCCGCAATGGGACTGGTTAGCGCCAATTATCAGCGCACCATGTTCCAAAGTGACAGCCAGCATCTGGAAAGCATGCTCAACCTTGCGGTGGGCGATCTGCTTCGCCATGCAGCCGGCGTGGCGCAGGATGGAAGTGGAAACGTTACAAGCTTTTCTACGCGTACGACCGGAAGCACTTCCTCCGTCGTGGTGGAATTAAAGCTGGACAGTAAGGACGCAACCAATTATTATTTAACCAAGACCATTAGCGGTACATCCTACCCCGTGTTGGGTGAAAAGGTATACGGAGATACGCTTTCTCTGGATAGCTGGAATGTGACCTTTGATGGGAATGTTTTTACCATCGACTATGTGATTCGGGGCACCAAGGCAAATGGCGCAACGAGAAATTGCACGGTGTCATTCCGTCCCATCAACGAAATTGTTGTAGCACCACCACCTGCTCCGGGAGGTTAGATATGAAATACTTGCGCTTAGGTGATTTGCTTGTAACCGGCGGCGTTATTACAAACGAACAACTGGAGCAGGCGCTGCAGGATCAGCGTACAACGGGTAAGCGATTGGGCGCGCTGTTGATTGAAAACGGCGTGATTACCGAGCGCCAGTTGATCGATACGCTGCAAATGCAGTTGGGCGTTGAGTATATTGACTTGAGCAATACCGTCATTTCTTCGGAAATGGCGCAGGTGTTGCCCAAAAACCTTGCAAAGAAGCACACGGTCGTGCCGGTCAAGGTGACCCGTGAGGGTTTGCATTTGGCTATGGCTGACCCGCTGAACTTCTACGCCATCGAAGAAGTGCAGGCGGCTACGCGCAAGAAAGTCATTCCCATGATCGCTACCGCGTCCGCTGCCGAGCGTGCGGTAACGAATCTGTACAGCAACGAGGGTGCCAACCGAGCCATCGAGGAAATGCGTCTGGTTACCCCGGTGGGTAACGAGCGCGCGGCGCAGGCCGATGCCAAGGCCAAAGCCGTGGTAGAGGACGACACCAACTCGGCGCCCACCATCCGTCTGGTCAACTCCATCATCACCCGTGCGGTGAGCGAGAATGCCAGCGATATCCACATGGAGCCGCGCGAAACACGCTTTGTAGTGCGTATGCGCATCGACGGCGTGCTGCGTGAAATTCTGGATGTTCCGACCGAGATGCAGGATTCCGTGATCAGCCGACTGAAGATCATGTCTGACATGGACATTGCCCAGCGGCGTGTGCCGCAGGACGGCCGTATCAACTTCCGCTCTCAGCAGGGAGAAATCGACCTTCGTGTTTCCACTATGCCCACCATTTACGGTGAGAAAGTGGTTCTGCGACTGCTGAAAAAGGAAGCCTCCATGCTGACCATGGAAGGTATCGGTCTGCGTGGCACCAATCTGACGCGATTCAAGCAGCTGGTCCACAACAACAGCGATGGCGTGCTGCTGGTGGTTGGCCCCACCGGTTCCGGTAAGTCGTCCACCATGTATACCATGATACGCAATCTGAACAGTGAGAGCGTCAATCTGATCACGCTGGAAGACCCGGTGGAGTATAACCTTGACGGCGTCAACCAGGTGCAGATCAACGAAAAGGCCGGCATTACCTTCGCCAACACGCTGCGCGCCGTTCTGCGTCAGGACCCCGACATCATCGGCGTGGGCGAGATTCGTGACAACGAAACCGCCCAGATCGCCATGCGTGCCGCCTTGACCGGCCACTTGGTGATTTCCACCATCCATACCAACAATGCAAAAAGCTCCATTGACCGTCTGTTGGGTATCGGTGTTGAGCCGTACTTGATCGCCAGCTCGGTCAAGGGAATCATCAGCCAGCGACTGGTGCGGCGCATTTGCCCCCATTGTCGCAAGCCCTATACCCCGGACGAGAGCGAGTTGGCTTTGCTGCAAATGAAAAACAACGGCCAACCGATCACCTTCTACAAAGGTGAGGGTTGCCCCGAGTGTTTCAAAACCGGCTATCGCGGCCGTATTGCCGTGTTTGAGCTGTTGGTGTTTACCAGCGCCATCAAGCGTGCCATTGTCGATTCCGACGCCGCCGCGCTGGACCGAGCCATCGAAGCGTCCGGCTTCCTGCCCATCGTGTGCAACTGCCGCGATCTGGTTCTGGAGGGCATCACCACCACCGGCGAGGTTGCCCGGGCCATCAGTACCACCGATTTGTGAGGAAACACCTATGATAGGAGAAATTATTAAAAGTGCCGTTGACCGAGGGGCATCGGACGTACATATCGTATCCGGTATCCCCATCCGTCTGCGTATCGACGGCGTGCTGCAGGACTTGGACGAGCATGCCGCGACCCCGGATTTCTGCCGTGCCTGTGCTTCGGAACTGGCCGGTGAAAAGATGGAGGAACTGGAGCGGGTGGGCGAGGTGGACTTGGCTACTACCGTCTGTGGCCACCGCTGCCGTATCAACCTGTTCCGGCAGCAGGGTGTCATCTCCGCCGCCATTCGTATCCTGAGCAATAAAATTCCTCAGTTGGAGGATCTGGGTCTGCCGCCCGTCATGTCCCGCTTCGCGGGCTACCGCAACGGTCTGGTGCTGATCACCGGCGAAACCGGTTCCGGTAAGTCCACCACGCTGGCGGCCATCCTCAACCGTAACAATCGGGAATCCAAAAAGCACATCATCACGCTGGAGGACCCCATCGAATACGTTTACGTTCCCGAGATGTGCGTCATCAACCAGCGTGAGATCGGCAAGGACACCGCAAGCTTCTCCAACGGCCTGCGTTCCGCCCTTCGTGAAGACCCGGACGTCATTCTGGTCGGCGAAATGCGTGACCTGGACACCATCGAAACGGCGCTGACCGCGGCTGAAACCGGTCACCTGGTCTTTGGTACCATCCATACCAACTCGGCGGCCGACGCCGTGGACCGTATGGTGGATATCTTCCCCGCAGAGCGCCAGCGCCAGATCCGTCTGCAGTTGTCCATGACCCTGCGCGCTGTGGTTTCCCAGCAGTTGCTGCCCCGCGTGGGCGGCGGCCGTGTGGCGGCCTGTGAAGTCATGATCGTGGATCACGCCATCCGAAATCTGATCCGAGAGGGCAAGACCCATCAGATCATCAACAGCATTCAGACTTCGGCTGCCGTGGGCGGCATCACCATGGAGAATGCCATCAGCCAGCTGGCCCGGTCGGGTTTGATCAATCCGGAAACCGCGGCATCCCTTCAACTCGATCCCGTCAAGTCGAGCGATATGTTCGGCGTGACCAGACAAAAAATCTAATTTTCCTAAGGAGGTGGCAGGATGCCAAGCTTTCGATATACAGCCCGCTCCCAAAGCGGTGAGGTAGTCAAGGGCATGATGGAAGCCATTGACAACGTGGAGGCAGCCGCACGCGTAAAACAGATGTACCCCTTCCTGGAGGAACTGACTGAGATCCAGACCAAGGAAAACAAGAGCAAGCTGCGCCGCGTTTCGGTCAAGCTGCTCAGTCTGCTGTGCAGCCGCTTTTCCACCATTCTCAACGCCGGTGTTCCTCTGGTTCAGGCGGTCACCATGGTGGCCGGACAGGTGGAGGACAAAAACCTCAGCCAGATCCTGTGGGAGGTTTCCCGTGACGTGTCCATGGGCCGCAGTCTTTCCGCCGCGCTGATCGCCCGGGGTGATCTGTTTCCCACGACCTTCATTGAAACCATCCGCTCCGGCGAGGAAAGCGGCGATCTGGCCATGGCCTTTGAGCGCATGTCCAGCTTCTATGATCGCTCCTCCAAGCGCGGCCAGAAGATCGTCAGTTCCATGATCTACCCCTGTATCGTTATGGTGGTGGCCATCATCGTCGTCATCATCATCATGGTGGTGGCCGTGCCCGCCTTTACCACCTCCTTCGCGTCTATGGGCGTGGCGCTGCCCCTGCCCACGCGCATGGTTATGGCCATATCCAACTTCTTCGTAAAATACGGCATATTTGTGCTCATCGCCATTGCGATCATCGCGTTCTTCTGCCGTTCCTACGCCAAGACCACCAACGGCGCTATCTTTTTCGGCACCTTGATGCTCAAGCTGCCGTTGGGTGGTAAGATCATCCGTCTGTCGGCCGCCAGCCAGTTTGCCCATACCATGTCCATGATGCTGGCCGCCGGTCTGCCCATGCTGCGCTGTATGGAAACCGCCGGCAACTCCATCGGCAACTACATTCTGCGCAACGATGTGCTTTCGGCCATTACCGGCGTGGAGGGCGGCAGCACCCTGGGTAACTGCCTGAGCAAGAGTCAGTACTTCCCCTCGCTGCTGCTGGAAATGGTCGCCATGGGTGAGGCCACCGGTACGCTGGAAACCACCCTGGAAACGGTGGGCATTTACTACGATAACGAGGTCGACGTGGCCACCGCCCGCGCCGTGACCATGCTGGAGCCGGCCATCATCGGTTTCCTGGCCGTTGTCGTGGTGCTCATCCTCTTTGCAGTCTATGCACCCATGTTCAGCATGTACGGAAATATGTAAAAATGTCATCCAAAGTCAACTTACGGCTTGCGCCGTTGTTGAATATATTATAAAATGAAAAGAAAGAAGGAGATCCCCATGTGCAAGAACCTGAAAAACCGCCTCAAGAGCCAGAAGGGCTTCACCCTGATGGAGATGCTGGTCGTCGTGGCCATCATCGTCATCCTGATCGCCGTGTCCATCCCCACCTTCAGTGGCCAGATGAACAAGGCTAAGGAAGCTACCGACGCCGCCAACGAGCGTGCCGCCAAGGCAGCCGCGCTCACGGCATATTTGACCGATGGCACGACCGGTACGCAGTATTACAATGCAGCAGACGGTAAGCTTTATGGTAGCGTCACCACCGGCTATGGTAAGTCTGATACCAACAAGGATAAGTGCATTAAGATTACGATTGATAGCAACGGTATGGTGACTAACCTTACTTGGGAAACCGGTGCTGGCGCTGGTGGCGCTGGTGGCGGTGCTGGTGGCGGTACCTAATCCAACCTAAAACAACGCTTTGGAGGCAGCCTATGTTGAACCTAAACCCCTTTCTCACCGGCTACCTCCTGACCCTGGCCTTTGTGCTGGGGGCGGTGCTGGCCAGCTTTCT
>JAZSCJ010000083.1:0-3970 GCA_045602885.1 Oscillospiraceae bacterium | reverse complement strand
CCATGAGCTGAACATTCCCATGATTCTGATCGACATTCCCTTCAATCCCGATGACGAGGTTTCCGAGGAACAGGTGGCCTACGTCAAGGGCCAGTTCTGGGACGCCATCCATCAGCTGGAGCAGCTCACCGGCAAGAAGTGGTCGGATGAGAAGTACAAAGAGGTCATGGAGTACTCCGGGCGCACCAGCCGGGCCTGGCTGGCCGCCACCGCCTGCGCCCGTTATACCCCCAGCCCCTTCAACGGATTTGACCTGCTCAATCACATGGCTGTCATGGTGACCGCCCGGGGCAAAAAAGAGGCGGCCGAGGCCATGGAAACTCTGCTCAAGGAGTATGAGGACAACCACGAAAAAGGGGTTAGTACCTTCCGGGCCGAGGAAAAGCACCGCATCATGTTTGAGGGCATTGCCTGCTGGCCCTGGCTGCGCGTGACCTCCAGCGGCATGAAAGATCGGGGCATCAATATGGTGACCACCATCTATGCCGACGCCTTTGGATTCATTTACAAGGACTTTGACGATATGTGTCGCGCCTACTGCAAGGTGCCCAACGCCATCAATCTGGAGGTGGCCCGTGACAAGCGCGTGAAGCTGTGCAAGGACAATCACGTGGAGGGCCTTCTGGTGCACGTCAACCGCTCCTGCAAGCTGTGGAGCGGCTTCATGAGCGAGATGAGCCGGCAGATCGGCGCGGAATGTGACATTCCTGTGGCCAGCTTTGACGGCGACCAGGCCGACGCACGCAATTTCTCCGAGGCGCAGTATGACACCCGTGTGCAGGCGCTGACCGAGATCATGGAGTCCCGAAAGGAGGTAAAGGCATGAGCGTACAGGAATTGCTGACCCGGTTTCAGGACATTGCCGAGCATCCCGCCCGGCAGATGCAGGACTATCTGGCCCGGGGTGAAAAGGTGGTTTTGACCGCTCCGGTCTATACGCCTGAAGAGATCATTCACGCCATGGGTGCCGTGCCCATGGGCGCGTGGGGCGCCGATGTGGCGCTGGAGCGTGCCAAGGAGTACTTCCCGGCCTTTATTTGCTCCATTATGCAGTCTATTCTGGAGTTGGGCATGGCCGGAACCTATCAAGGGGCATCGGCCATTGTCATCCCCTCTCTGTGCGATTCGTTGAAATGTCTGGGTCAGAACTGGAAGTATGCTGTCAAGGACATTCCGTTCATTCCCATGACCTATCCCCAGAACCGAGCCAACGAAAACGGCATCCAGTTCGCTGTGGCCGGATACAAGCGAGTCATCCGTGATCTGGAAGCCGCTCTGGGCACCCGATTTGACCCCAAGGTTCTGGCGCAGTCCAACGCCGTGTACAACCGCCACAACGCAGTCATGCGCCGGGTGGACGCTCTGCTGGCCGAGCATCCCGAGGTGACCAACCGCCAGCGCAGCGCCATTTTCAAGAGTGCCTTCTTCCTGCGCAAGGAGGAGCACACGGCGCTGGTGGAGCAGCTGATCGATGCGCTGGAGCAGCAGACCCCCGGCAGCGCCAAGCTGCGCATCATGACCAGCGGCATTTTGTGTGACAGCCCGGCGCTGCTGGACTGTTTTGACGCGCTGGGGATGCAGATCGTGGCCGACGATGTGGCCGCCGAAAGCCGGCAGTACCGCACCGATGTGCCCGAAAGGGATGACCCCCTGCGTGCGCTGGCCGAAAAGTTCAGCCGCATGGACCACTGCAGCGTGCTCTACGATGTGGAGAAAAAGCGCGGCGATTGCCTCGTGCGCACGGCCACGCAGCGCAAGGCGCAGGGTGTGCTGTTTGTTATGACTAAGTTCTGCGACCCCGAGGAGTTTGATGTGGTGCCGCTGCGCAAGACCTGCCGTGCCGCCGGACTGCCGGTGGCCCAGATCGAGGTGGACCGCCAGATGGCGGACTTTGCGCAGGTGCGCACCCTGCTGGAAACTTTGCGGGATACACTGGCGTAAGACAAACCCTCCGGGGCATCAACCGGGGAAGATCATACATAAAGGAGAACAAGCATGGCTGAAGTGAAACGCCCCCTTGACGGGGTTAATGTGTTGGAGCTGTCCAATTTTGTCGCCGTTCCGGCCTGCGCCCGTTATCTGGCCGATCTGGGCGCACGGGTCATTAAGGTAGAGGCCCCCCAGGGCGACCCGCTGCGTTATACCGCCGTCAACGAAGGCCGGCCCGAGCTGGGCGAGCAGGAGCAGACCAGTTTTGATATGGACAACGCCGGTAAGAAGGGCATCGTGCTTAACACCAAGACCGAGGCCGGACGCAAGGTGCTGGACGAGCTGCTTGCGCAGGCAGATATCTTTGTGACCAACTGGCGTCAGCCGGCGTTGGAGCGGGCCGGGCTGGACTACGAAGCGCTGAAAAAGCAGTTCCCCAAGCTGGTCTACGGCGTGGTCAGCGGCTACGGCGAAAAGGGCCCCGACAAGGATCTGCCCGGGTTTGACTTTACCTCGTATTTCGCCCGTGGCGGCATCATGGGTACCATGTACGACAAGGACAGCGTGCCTATGACCCCCATTGCTGGTTTTGGTGACCATCAGGTGGCCATGAATCTGGCTTCCGGTCTGATCGCCGCGTTGTACCGGGTGGCTAAGGGTGGCAACGGCGAAAAGGTTGTGGTCAGCCTGCTGCACTCGGCGCTGTGGGATGTGGGCATCATGCTGCAGGGCAGTCAGTACGGCGACCCCTCTACCCAGTACCCCATTTCCCGTAAGCACATTGCCAACCCCTTGAATATGGCCCATCGTACCCGGGACGGCCGCTGGCTTCAGATCGCCGTGCCCCGTTACGATTTCCACTACCCCAAGTTTGTGCCGCTGATTGGTCGGGAGGATCTGCTGGAGGATCCGCGTTTCTACCCCCAGACCAATCTGCAGGCGAATCTGGATGAGTTTTATGACATTCTCAAAAATGCCTTTGCCCAGAAGGATCTGGAGCAGTGGAAGCAGATTTTGACCGACGGCGACATCCCCTTTGCCGTGGCGCAGACCTGGGATGAGGTGCTGCACGACGAGCAGGCGTGGGCCAGCGACTGCCTGTACGCCATGGAATACCCCACCGGCAATACCCGCACGCTGGTACGCACGCCGGTGCTGTTCACCGAATCCGGCCTGCCGCCCTACGAGCGCGGGCCCTATCTGGGTGAGCATACCCGTGAGATTTTGAAGGATTTGGGCTATACCGACCAGCAGGTGGATGACATGCTGGCCAGTGGAGTGGCTCAGCAGCACGATTGATTGAGGAGGAGAGTCATATGATCCTTTCCCAAAAGCATCAGATGATGCGCAAGCTGTATCGCCAGTTTGCCGAAACGGAATTTACCCCGGAGCTGCTGGATGAGCTGGAGAATACCGGCGAATTCAATCGTGCCATTCACGATAAAATGGCGCAGTACGGCTTCATGGGTGTTAAGATCCCCGTGGAGTACGGCGGACAGGGCGGCGACAGTCTGGCCTATGCGCTGATGGTGGAGGAGTTTGCCCGGGTCTCGCCGGTGCTGTCCATTTACGCCAATACCTCCAACTCGCTGGGTGCCGGCCCGCTGCTCTTCTGCGGCAATGAGGAGCAGAAGCAGAAATACGTCGTGCCCGTGGCCAAGGGCGAGAAGATCCTGGTGTTCGGTCTGACCGAGCCGGGCGCCGGCTCGGACGCTGGTGGCACCCAGACCACGGCGGTGGAGGATGGCGACTACTTCGTTTTGAATGGCCGCAAGACCTTTATTTCGGGCGCGCCCTTTGCCGACTACTGCATCATTTACGCCAAGACCGATCCCACCCAGAAGGGCAGCCGCGGCATTTCCATGTTCATCGTGGACATGACCTTGCCGGGCGTTTCCTGCGGTAAGCCCGAGCACAAGATGGGCATGATCGGCTACCCCACTAGCGACGTGATTTTAGAGGATGTGCGGGTGCATAAAAGCGACCTGCTGGGCCCGCTGCACAAGGGTTTTGCCACGGCCATGAAGACGCTGGACGGCGG
>JAZSCJ010000082.1:0-8123 GCA_045602885.1 Oscillospiraceae bacterium | reverse complement strand
CGAATTTGGCGGAAGCGTCGGTACGCATGCCCAGAGCCAGGGCGCCCTTACGGATGCAGGTGCCGTCGAAGCAGGCGGACTCAAACACCACATCCACAGTATCGTCCACGATCTCGCTGTTCATACCGCCCATAATGCCGGCCAGACCCACGGCACGGTTGTCGTCGGCGATGACCAGATGGTCGGCGGTCAGCTTGCGGACATTGCCGTCCAGCGTGGTCAGCTCCTCGCCCTCGGCGGCCCGGCGCACCATGATCTTGCCGCCGCTGATGTAGCGGTAGTCAAAGGCGTGCATGGGCTGGCCGTACTCCAGCATGACGTAGTTGGTGATGTCCACGATGTTGTTGATGGGGCGCACGCCCATGGCGCGCAGGCGGTCGCGCATCCACTTGGGGGAGGGGGCGATCTTGACGTTGCGCACCATACGGGCGGTGTAGCGGGGCACCAGATCGGCGGCGGGGGTTTCCACGTCCAGCAGCTCGATCAGCTCGCCCATGGCGCCGCCCCGGACGTTGGGGGTGTGCAGCGTCAGCTCACCGCCGAAGGTGGCAGCGGCCTCCCGGGCCAGACCGATGACGCTCAGACAGTCGGGGCGGTTGGGGGTGATCTCAAACTCCACCACATGGTCGTCCAGACCGATGGCGGCGCGGATGTCCTGACCCGGAGTTACGTCCTGCAGGTCGGGATCGTGGTTCAGTACAAAGATGCCGTCCTCGATGGCATAGGGGAACTCGTGGGTGGTCAGACCCAGCTCCTTGAGCGAGCAGAGCATACCGTTGGAGATCTCGCCGCGCAGCTTACCGGCCACGATGTGCACACCGCCGGGCAGATGGGAGTCATCCATGGCCACAGGGACAAGATCGCCCTCGGTCAGATTCTGCGCGCCGGTGACGATCTGCACGGGGGAGCCGGTGCCCACGTCCATCTGGCAGATCCACATATGGTCGGAGTCGGGGTGGCGCACCAGAGAGAGCACCTTGCCCACCACGACGTTTTCAATCTCGTGGCCTTCGATCTCGGTGACCTCCACCTTGGAGCCGGACAGGGTCATTGCCTCGGCAAAGTCTTTGTCATTGGCATCAATGCGGACAAATTCATTGAGCCATTTTCTGCTTAAATTCATCTTGGTGTCCTCCTAATTAGAACTGCTCAAGGAAGCGGATGTCGTTTTCGAAGATCAAGCGCAGGTCGGCGATCTTAAAGCGGCGCATGGCGGTACGCTCCAGACCGATGCCGAAGGCCCAGCCGGAATAGACCTCGGGGTCGATGCCGGCCATTTCCAGCACCCGGGGGTGGATCATACCGGCGCCCAGCAGCTCGATCCAGCCTTCACCCTTACAGGTGGGGCAGCCCACGCCGCCGCACTTGTGGCACTGCACGTCCATTTCGCAGGAGGGCTCGGTAAAGGGGAAGTGATGGGGGCGGAAGCGGGTTTTGGTGCCCGCGCCGTACAGCTGCTCCACCACGGTGTTCAGCGTGCCCTTCAGATCGGCCATGGTAACGCCCTTGTCGATGACCATGCCCTCCACCTGATGGAACATGGGGGAGTGGGTGGCGTCCACCTCGTCCTTACGGTAGACGCGGCCGGGGGCCAGAATGCGGGTGGGCAATTCCATGGTGTCCATGGCGCGCACCTGCATGGGGCTGGTCTGGGAGCGCAGCATGACCCGGCTGTCCTCGTCAAAGTAGAAGGTGTCCGACCAGTCGCGGGAGGGGTGGCCCTCCTCGGCGTTCAATCGGTCGAAGTTGTTTTCGGCCAGCTCCACCTCGGGGCCGTCCAGAATGGTAAAGCCCATGCCCACAAAGATGTCCTTGATCTCGTCCAGAGCGCTGTACATGGGGTGCTTGTGACCGACCGCGGTCTGCTTGCCGGGGATGGTTACGTCCAGCGTTTCGGCGGCCAGCTGCTCGGCCAGCGCCTGCTCAGCCAGGTCGTTGGAGCGCGCGTCAATGGCCTGCTCCAGCGCGGCGCGCACGTCGTTGGCCACCTGACCCATGACGGGGCGCTCCTCGGGGGACAGCTTGCCCATCTGCTTCAAAACGGCGGTCAGTTCACCCTTCTTGCCCAGATACTGAACGCGCAGGGCATCCAGCTCGGCGGCGCTTTGCGTGGCGTGGATCGCGTCCAGTGCGGCGCTGCGAATGGATTCCAGTTGTGCTTTCATTGCAAAAACTCCTTTTTTGGATGTGTTTATAAAATAAAAAAAGCCCATCATCCCCAAAAACAGGGACGAAAGGCAAACCTTCCGCGGTACCACCCGCATTCTCATGCATGACATGAGCACTCATACCCCGGTAACGGAGGGCATCCGGCCATGTCTCCATGGCGGCTCCCGGGCGAACCAAACCGGACGACCGCAGTCTGGCTTTCAGCCGGTGACCAGACCTCTCTTGGCGGCGTGTTACGGTTATTTTCCCGTTCATCGCTTGTAACAAACAATATTTATAACATAATTAAAAGCAAAATGCAAGGGGGAAAATCCCTGCTCCGCATTTGCGCGAAGCAGGGAGAAACGCAGTCACTCCTGTGCAATCGGTTCCGGCAAGTTGGGCTCGAAATCCACCCGGCGGTAAAACCATGCGCCCAAAATCAAAATCAAGAAATTGCTGATGACCATGGCGTACCAGATGCCGCTGCTGCCAATGTCGGTAAACAGCTTGAACAGCAAAAGCAGCGGCAGGCGGATGACCCACAGACGGGCCGAGGAGAAGATCAAGGCATAGCGGGTATTGCCCGAGCCGTTGAAGATGCCCAGATAGTTTTGAAACAGCGCCATCAAGGGCTGGGTCAGCAGGGTCCAGAACACGTAGGCTTCGGCAAAGTGTTGGGTCAGCGGATCGTTGGTCAGCAGGGCGACCAGCCAGGTGCGGAAGGGGAAAAGGATGGCACAGCCCACAATGGAAATGGCCAGACCCAGATTGCGGCTGACTTTGCAGGCGGCCCGGGCGCGCTCGGGGTTGCCCGCGCCGATGTTCTGGCCCACATAGGCGGAAAGTACCGAGCTGAGCGCCATGGAGGTCAGCAAAAGCAGACTGGCGATCTTGTTGCCGATGCTGAAGGCGGCGGTGACCTCGTCGCCGTAGCTGACCACCACCATCTGCAGTACCAAAAAGCCCAGAGAGGAAAAAGCCTGGCTTCCGGCGGCTGGCATAGAGACCTTGAACAGGTGCATGGTTTCGGCGGGGGGCAGACGTAGGCAATCCCGCCGCAGGTGCAGTGGCTGACGCGGGGAAAACAGAAGATACAGGCAGATGGGCACAATGGCCACCTGGCCGATCATGGTGGCCAGACCGGCGCCCACAGCGCCCATGCCCATGCCGCGCACAAACAGGGCGGTCAGCACAATGTTGAGCAAAATGGCGATGACCGAAAGGTAAACCGGGGTGGCGGTGTCGCCCTGCGCCTGCCGAATGGCCTGAAAGGCACCGAAAATGAAGAAGGGGAGCATCTCAAAGGAGCGGATGCGCAGATAAGCCACGGCGCAGGCATGGGTAGCGCCCTGTGCGCCGATGAGCGTCATGGCACCCGGCGCCACCAGATAGGTTAGCAGATTGGTGGCAATGCCCAGTATGACCGAGACCAGAAAGAGGATCCCGGCATGGGAACGGGCCGTTTCCCGCTTTCCCGCGCCCAACAGCTGGCTGATGATGGCCACGCCGGCCACGCCGAAGCCCACCTGAAAGGACTGCAGGATGCTCAGCGGCGGCCAGGCGGAGGAAACACCGGCCTGTGCTGCCACCGAATCGGGGATCTGGCCGATGAAATAGGTGTCCACCATGTCGTTGAAGGCGCGCAGAAAATTGGCACCAAAGATGGGCAGCGACAGGGTCAGAAAGGATTTATAAAGGTTGGGTGCGCTGAGAAGCAGGCTGCTGCGATCCTTTGCCATGCACAACAAACTCTTTTCTATGATGGGATAGATGGATGAAAAACAGTATAGCAGATTTCCCGGGAAAAAGGAAGAGAATTGCATTGCATTGCACACAAGGAGCTTTTATAATAATGGCGATAGAATGTGCCGGGAGGGCTGTCCATGGAGCTGTTGTTTACCGCCGCGCAAATGAAAGAGATCGACCGGGTTGCCATTGAGGAGCGGGGTGTTCCCTCCACGCTGCTGATGGAGCGCGCGGCCAAGGCCGTCGTGCAGCAGGTGTGCGCCCTTGCTGTGCAGGAAACGCGGTGTATCCTGTTCTGCGGCAGCGGCAACAACGGCGGCGACGGCGTGGCTGCTGCGCGCCTGCTCATAAAGGCAGGGTGGCAGGTTCAATGTGTCTTGGTCGGCACGCGGGAAAAAATGACCGAGGACTGCCGGGAGATGGAGCGCCGTTTGAACGAACTGGGCGGCCGTCTGGAGGAGTTTGACCCAACGGCGCAATACGACGGTTATGACGTTGCCATAGATGCCCTGTTTGGTATCGGGCTGAACAGCCCGTTGCGCGGCGATGCCGTTCAGGCGGTTCGGTGGATGGAAAAAGCCCGCTGGGTGGTGTCGGCCGATATCCCCAGCGGCGTGCAGGCCGACAGCGGCCAGGTGCTGGGCGAAGCGGTTCGAGCCGATGTGACCGTGACCTTTTCGGCCGGAAAACCCGGCCTGTATGTGGGAACGGGCGCCGTGCACGCCGGGCGTGTGGTGGTGGCCGACATCGGCATACCGGAGGATCTGATGTGCTCGGGCTGCGGTGTTTTTGTTGTGCCGCGCCCTGTGCTGCCCCGGCGCCGGCGGGATGCCCATAAGGGCGACTTTGGCAAGCTGTTTATTCTGGCCGGCAGCGAAGGCTATACCGGCGCGCCCGTGCTGGCAAGCCGGGCCGCCGTGCGCGGCGGGGCCGGGTTGGTGACGCTGGCAGTGCCCCGATCGATCTATCCCATTGCGGCCGTCAAGTGCGAGGAGGCTATGCCCTGGCCGTGGCCGGAAAGCGATCAGGAGATCGTGGAAAAGGCAAAGCAATGCACCGTGGCGCTGATCGGCCCGGGATTGGGGCAGAGCGAGCGGGCCGAGGGGCTGGTGCTGCGCCTGCTGCGTGAGCTGACCTGTCCGGTGATTTTGGACGCCGATGGTCTAAATATTCTTTCCCGGCATATAGATGTACTGGACAAACGGGAAGCCGTGACCGTGCTTACCCCCCACGATGGGGAGTTTGCCCGTCTGTCCGGGTGTGCGCTGCCCCTGGAACACCGACTGGAAGCGGCCCGGGGGTTTGCGGAAAAACACCGCTGTGTTCTGGTGCTCAAGGGCCACCGCACCATTACGGCCGATGCAAACCGCTGCTGCACGGTCAATACCACCGGCAACCCCGGTATGGCCCGGGGCGGCAGCGGCGATGCGCTGGCCGGGCTGATGGCCGGGCTTTTGGTGCAGCGGCCCGAGGTGTTGGACAGCGTGTCCCACGCAGTATGGCTGCACGGCCGGGCCGGTGATCTGGCGGCTGCGGACAAGGGCGAGTACGGCATGACGGTGGGCGATCTGATCGAGCAGATCCCCTATGCAATGAAGGAGTGCGAGGAGGCGTAAAATCGTGCGCAGACGCTTGTGCGCACTGATGATAATACTCCCTCTGCTGGCAGGCTGCGGCAGGGGAGACAGCACGGGCGGAAATTCCGCCGAGGACGCAGCCTTAAACATCCGCACCGAATACCTTGCCATGACGGCCTGCGCCGCCACGGTAGAGATCACGGCCGATTACGGCCAAAGGGTGTACGAATACACGCTGGAGGTAGACTGGAAAAAGCATGGGGAAACCGTTTTGACCGTGGTTGAGCCGGAACACATTCGGGGCATTACTGCCCGGGTGCAGGACGGCGCGGCACAGTTGGAGTTTGACGGCGCCAGTCTGGAAACCGGGATGCTGTCGGCCGAGGGGCTTTCCCCCATGGAGGCCGTTCCGGCCATTTTGGAGTATATCCTGTCGGGTTATATTGCCGAGTGCGATTACGAGCCGGTGGGAGAAACCCGGCAGATCTGGTTTTGCTGCCGTGATCCCGAGCGTGCTCCCGGCGTGGGTACCGAGGCCGTCTTCTGGTTTGATGAGGCCACCCACGCTCTGACCCGGGCCGAGGTGCTTTCCGACGGCTATGCCGTCATACAATGTATCTTTACGGAATTTACGAAAGAATAGAAGGAAAACGACATGGACCAAGAAACCAAGCGAACCTGGGCTGAGATCCATCTGGCCCATCTGGAACACAACTACCGTGCCCTGCGGGGGATGCTCCCCCGCGGGTGCCGCTTTTTGGGTGTGGTTAAGGCCAATGCCTACGGTCACGGGGCCGTGACGGTAGCCAAGCGGCTGGAGGCGTTGGGGTGTGAGTATCTGGCGGTGGCTTGTCTGGACGAAGCGGTGCAGCTGCGCCGGGCCGACATCACCGCGCCTATTCTCATTTTGGGCTCCACCTTTCCCGAGTTTGCCGGGGAGCTGCTGCGCTATGATCTGACCCAGACGGTGCAGGATGCCGAAACGGCCCGTGCCCTGTCTGCTGCCGCCGTAGCGGTGGACAAGCCCCTGAAGATCCACATCAAGGTGGACACCGGCATGTCCCGGCTGGGCTTTCTTTGCGATGAACCGAGCATGGCGGCATCGGTGGAGCAGATCGCGCAGGTCTGCGCCCTGCCCGGCCTGCGCGCCGAAGGTATTTTTACCCATTTTGCCAACGCCGACGCGGACGAGGAATACACCATGTGCCAGTTCACACGCTTTATGCAGGTGCTGGATGCGCTTGCCGAGCGCGCGGTCACCTTTGAAATCCGCCATTGCGCCGCCAGCGCAGCTGTGTTAAACTACCCCTGTACTCATTTGGATATGGTGCGCCCGGGCATCGCCCTGTACGGCCACTATCCCGACCCATCCTGTGAAGGGTTGGACGGGCCCGGTCTGCTGCCGGTGATGACGGTAAAGACTCGGGTGATTGCGGTGCGATCCATGCCGGCCGGAACCAAGGTAAGCTATGGCGGCACCCATACCCTTGCCCGGGATTCCCGTGTGGCGGTGCTGCCGATGGGATATGCCGACGGCTTAGAGCGCTTGTTGTCCAACCGATGTGCCATGCTGGTGCAGGGCAAACGGGTGCCGGTTTTGGGCCGTGTGTGCATGGATTTGTGCATGGTGGACGTTACCGATCTGCCCGAGGTATCCCCGGGGGATGAGGTGATCGTGTTCGGCCCGGAGCTTCCGTTGGAGGAAAAGGCCGATACCATCGGAACCATTCAGTATGAGCTGTTGTGTGGGATCGCGCCCCGCGTACCCCGTGTAAACCACAATTGACCGATACGCTCTTCCCGGCATAGAATGTGGTGGGAGAGCCAGCCGGGTCGGCGGTGGGAGTGCTGCGGAAATTTTTTCAAATGGGTATAGTTCCTGCCGCCCCGTGGGAAAATGATAGTGGCCGCGTTACAAACGGTAGCGCCGGCAACTATATTCCGGCGGAGTGTGAGCGTTGTGGACAACAGTGTAAAACGAGGCGATATTTTTTATGCGGACTTGAGCCCGGTGGTGGGCAGTGAGCAGGGGGGCGTGCGCCCGGTTCTTATCGTGCAGAACGATACGGGAAACCGGCACAGTCCGACGGTTACCGCTGCTGCCATTACCTCTCAAACGGGAAAGGCCAAATTGCCCACCCACATTGAGCTGGAGGCCATGAGCTGTGGGCTGCCCAAAGAGTCCGTCATCCTGCTGGAGCAGATTCGTACATTGGATAAGCGGCGGCTGCGTGAACGGATGGGCCGACTGGACGAGGAACGGATGCATCGGGTGGATTCCGCCATTGCGGTCAGCTTTGGACTGCACCCGGATGCCCTGGTATAAACGCGATTTGTCCCGACGGATAAGGCGGTCGGGACAAAAGGATGGAGGAATACAATGAAAAGACCGGATCGTATCACAGCTGTGTTTGGCGCGCTCGTGTTGGCGTGCGTTGTTATGGTGGGCGCTTTTTCCGCCTCGGCCGCCGGCGGCGATCAGCAGGATCCGCTGATCACCCTGAGCTATCTGACCCAGGTGCTGACGCCCCAGCTGATGGAAAAGGTGGATGAACACCTTGCCGTCCGGGAAACCGAGCTTGACAAAAAGATCGACGCGGCCATTGACACCTATTCCGAGCAGGTGGGCAAGCAGCTGGCCCAGAGCGG
>JAZSCJ010000081.1:0-5758 GCA_045602885.1 Oscillospiraceae bacterium | reverse complement strand
ATCATCGAGTCCATGGCAAAGGCTTACATCTCCACCAGCCTGGCAAACGCCATTGTGTTCGCCGTGCTGATTATCGTGCTGCTGGTGAAACCTGCCGGCCTGCTGGGCAAATACGTGCCCGAGAAAGTGTAAGGTGGAATTTATGAAGACAAAAAAACTCAAAAAGACCACCCGACAGGACTTTGTCACTTATGGTCTCGTCATTATCGCTTTCGCATTAATGTTTGTCCTCAAGGCTTCCGGGTCTTTGAGCCGTTCCCTTTCCGGCCAGCTGATTCCCATTTGCTGCTATATGTCCATGGCAGTCTCCCTGAACCTGACGGTCGGTATTCTGGGTGAGCTGAGCCTGGGCCACGCCGGCTTCATGAGCGTTGGTGCTTTCTCTGGTGTCGTGGCTGCCATGAGCCTGCAGAATGTCATCCCCTCTGATCCTCTGCGTCTGGCCATTTCCATGATCGCGGGCGCTCTGGTCGCAGCTGTCGCCGGCCTGATCGTCGGCACCCCTGTGCTTCGTCTGCGGGGCGACTATCTGGCCATCGTGACTCTGGCATTCGGCGAGATCATCAAAGATCTGGTCAACTGCCTGTTGGTGGGCTATGATTCCACTGGCCTGCACATTGCCTTTAACATGACCGGCAACAAGACCATGGACGATCTCGGCATGGCTGCTGACGGCATCGCCATCATCAAGGGCGCTCAGGGTGCTACCGGCACCAAAACCATCGCAACCTTCCTTGCCGGCTTCCTGCTGGTGATGATTACGCTGATCATCGTCCTGAATTTGATGCGCAGCCGTTCCGGCCGCGCCATTATGGCTCTGCGTGACAATCGCATCGCCGCCGAAAGTATCGGCATCAACATCACCAAGTACAAGCTGATCGCCTTTGTGACCTCGGCCGCTCTGGCCGGTGCTTCCGGCGCGCTGTACGGCATGAACTACTCCAACCTGGCAGCCAGTAAGTTTGACTTCAACACCTCCATTCTGGTGCTGGTCTTTGTGGTTTTGGGCGGTCTGGGCAATATCTGGGGTTCCATCATTGCCGCTGCGGTGCTGTATATTCTGCCCGAGGCGCTGCGTGAGTTCTCCAACTACCGTATGCTGGTGTACGCCATCGTGCTGATTCTGGTCATGCTGGCCACCAACAATCCCCAGCTCAAGGCGCTGCTGCGCCGTGTCATCCCCGGCCGGAAGGAGGAAGCGGTCAATGGCTAAAATCTTTGATAAGGGCAAGATGGTGCCCATGCCGACCCACTCCATCATTCCGGAACGCGATCTGGGTACCACCCCCGTGCTGGAGACCCGTCACCTGGGCATTGACTTTGGCGGTCTGCGTGCCGTGGATGACTTTACGCTGACCATCGGCCGCACCGAGATCGCCGGTCTGATCGGCCCTAACGGCGCCGGCAAGACCACCGTATTCAACCTGCTGACCAAGGTGTATCAGCCTACCCGCGGCACTATCCTGCTGGACGGCATCGACACAGCGGGCAAGACCACCACCCAGATCAACCGCATGGGCATTGCCCGTACCTTCCAGAATATCCGTCTGTTCGGCAACCTGTCGGTGGAGGACAACGTCAAGATCGGCCTGCACAATCAGGAGAAGTACTCCGCACTGGAGGGCATCCTCCGCCTGCCCAACTATTGGAAGCAGGAGAAGGCCGCTCACGAGCGCGCGCTGGAGCTGCTGTCCATCTTTGATATGCAGGACATGGCCAACGCCAAGGCCGGCTCGCTGCCCTACGGTGCCCAGCGCCGTCTGGAGATCGTGCGCGCTCTGGCCACCAATCCCTCCCTGCTGCTGCTGGACGAGCCGGCAGCCGGTATGAACCCCTCGGAAACGGCCGAGCTGATGGAGAACATCGTCAAGATCCGTGACACCTTCCAGATCGCCATTTTGCTCATTGAGCACGACATGAGTCTGGTCATGAGCATCTGCGAGGGCATCGCAGTGCTCAACTTCGGTCAGGTCATCGCCAAGGGTACCGCCGAGGAGATCCAGGCCAACCCTGCGGTGATCGAAGCCTATCTGGGCAAGAAGAAGGAGGGGTAAGCCGTGCTGAAAGTCAACAACATCAACGTCTACTACGGCGCCATCCATGCCATTAAGGACGTTTCTTTTGAAGTGCGTGCCGGTGAAGTGGTCACGCTGATCGGTGCCAACGGCGCCGGTAAGTCCACCATTTTGAACACGGTTTCCGGCCTGCTGCACTCCCGCACCGGCTCCATCGAGTTCATGGAAAAGAGCCTGGCTGGTGTGCCCGCCCACAAGATCGTGGAGCAGGGTCTGGCCCATGTGCCCGAAGGACGGCGCGTGTTTTTGCAGATGACGGTGGAGGAAAACCTGGAGATGGGTGCGTACACTCAGCCCAATTCCACCGTGGATCCCGGTCTGGCCAAGATCTATGAGCTGTTCCCCCGCCTGAAGGAGCGCCGCCGTCAGATCGCCGGCACCCTGTCCGGCGGCGAGCAGCAGATGCTGGCTATGGGCCGTGCGCTCATGTCCAACCCTAAGCTGCTCATGCTGGACGAGCCCTCCATGGGTCTGGCCCCCATTCTGGTGGAGCAGATTTTTGACATCATCCAGTCGCTGCACAAGGCAGGTACCACCATTTTGCTGGTGGAGCAAGACGCCCAGATGGCCCTGTCGGTGGCCGACCGCGGCTATGTGCTGGAAACCGGTAAGGTGGTTGCCACCGGTACCGGTCAGGATCTGCTGGAGGACGAAAGTGTCAAAAAAGCATATCTGGGCGGTTAAACGATCCAATAAAAAAGATGCTGTGTGATTCCTCACACAGCATCTTTTTTATTACTTATGTTTATGTTCCAGTCGGTGTGCCTTTTGTCTGGCCTTGT
Source organism: Oscillospiraceae bacterium (assembly GCA_045602885.1). Lineage (GTDB taxonomy): Bacteria > Bacillota > Clostridia > Oscillospirales > Oscillospiraceae > JAJPXI01. The sequence continues at coordinate 2,901 of JAZSCJ010000081.1, read as the reverse complement.
CCTCATACATCAGCATATCGGCCCGGCGCAGCACATCGGCAAAGCAGGTGTCATTGGCGCTGTCGTATTCAGAGTAGCCAACGGCAACCGAAATGTCGTAAGGGATCTCCGGGTGGGCCTGGTTATACTCGGTCATGGCCATTTGCAGCGAGGTGATCAGTTTGTCCACCTTGTGCAGCACAAGGGAATCCAGAATGGCCACAAATTCGTCGCCGCCAATGCGGTAGACAAAGACCTCGTAAAAAATCGACTTGATGAAAGAGGAGGCCGTGCGGATAAACTGGTCGCCCTGTTCGTGACCCCAGGTGTCATTGACCTGCTTCAATCCGTTCAGGTCGAACATGACCACGCCAAAGGAAACATCGTTCTTTTTCTCCAAAAGGGAGTTCAGATCGTCCACGGCAAGGTCAAAGGCGCGCTTGTTGCGCAACATACTCAAGGCATCGGTGTGGGCCAGCTGATTGACGTGCTCGAAGCGCTCTTTCAGCTGATTGACCATCTGCTGCATAACCTGAGCCAATTGGCCCACGTGGCCGTCGGCCTGTACGTCAAAGGTCACGTCCAGATTGCCCTGCGCCACCTGCTTGGCCGCCCCGGCCAGATCCTCCAGCGCCAACTGCATGACCAGCTCTTTTCGGCGGTCTTCGGTTACGTCCTGGGTCAGCACGCAGGCCAGTACATGGTCGGTGTCCGGGTCTTTGGACAGGAAGGTGGTTTTGCGCTGGAACGCGCCGCGGCTGGGTGCGTAGTACTCCAGCTGCAGGCAGCGCTTGCCCTGCTCATAAGCCGCCAGATATCCGGCGGTGGAGTTTTCCTCCCAGCTGCCGGACAGAATCAGCGTGTCGTGGTTGTCCATCAGCCAGCGGATCAGCGTGTCATAGTGGACAGGAAGCTGAATGGTGGAAGTGGAAGTTGAGGTGGCCTTTTGCAGGGCGTGGATGATGCCCTCATTCACGTCAAAGGTGTAGGCCAGGTGACAGTCGTGCAGCAGGGCGTCCCGGTACTGCATACGCTCCAGATTCAGCTGTTTTTCCAGCATGATCCGGTCGGTGATGTCGTAAATCGTGTGTTGGATCAGCTGTCCGTTTGCGTCCTCGGAAAGCAGGGTAGCCTCGCCGCTGAGGTAGGTGGTGGTGCCATCGGGGAGATGGGCACAGTAATGGTCGATGGTCTGCGCATCACCCACCAGGCTCAGCTTATTGTAGGCGGACATAATGGACTTCCGGTCGGTGGAACAGATGGAGGTGGCAATGCCGGAGCTCCAGTCGTTGGAAAAGACGTTTTCCTCGGTAAAACCCAGCATCCGCAGGGCAGCGGAATTGATGGACAGCAGGTGATAAATGCCCTTGCAACGCAAAAAACGCAGAATACCAAAGGGAATGGTGGTGTAAATATTGGCCAGCAAGGCGTTGATTTCTTCCACCTCGCGCTTTAACACGGCAACGTATCCGCCGGAGGCGTCTTCGCCGTTTTTGTCAGAGTTCAAACGTGCCAGATTGACATGGGAAGAAAGATGGGAGGAAAGGGGCTTGTCGCGGTCGGGGGTGTTGGGCTGTATCGGCAAAGTCGTCACCTCCTGTTTGAGATTGCACAAAAATGCAGGTTAGTTAACTACTATTTTATCACACTTTTCAGAAAAGGAAATAGGAAATAATAAAAAAGTATTAAGAAAACCTTAAAAGTGACCCATTTATATCCAAACAGGACGCGGTCGATGTAATTTACAGCAAATCGGCCAGATCAATGTTCTCGCCGGTCAGGCCGACCTTGGCCCCGGCCTTGGCCTCGTCCGAGTCGGGATGGGGGTACAGCCACTTGTTTCGGGCGGTCAAGTAGGCGTCCTCGGCGGTTTTGACTTCCATTTCCGGCCGCTCGGTATTGGTCAGCCAGGGCAGGGCAACCAGAACACGGAAGCCATGCTGACCGTCACAGTGGCAGGGGGCGTAGTGCATACTGGTGGCGTAAACCTCCACCAAAACGCCGGCGGGCACACGGAAGGCCTTGGCACAGGCGGTGTCCAAAAGACCGTCGCAGATTTCCTCCTGTCGAGCCAGGATGAGAATGAAGTCCTCGGTGCCCAGATTGAATTCCGAGTCCCGGTGATACTCCAGACAATTCAGCTTGGTATTATGGCCGTTGCACCAGCCCAGCTGGACGGGCATGCCGCCAAAACAATGCGTGCCGATCACTTCGGCCGCAGGCAGTTGCTGCAACGCCGGGTCAGTGGGGACATAGCCCACGCCGTCGGGGAGCGGTGTGGTGCGCAGAACCGTCATGATCTCCTGCACCGTGTCTTCCAGGCCGGTCACGATTTGGCCGTAAGGCTTAAATTCCGGGTCAAAAACAGAATGAATCTTCATAGTTGTATCTCCTTTGTTTGGTCTAAATGAAAGGATATGTTCAGTATATCACACCCCGTCAATGCAGTACAAGAGCGGCGTGTTTGCGGGGTGTGCGCCGCCCCGTGATGCAGGCATTTACAAGTTGGTTTTGGGGGTGGTATAATAACAGTATCGCGTGGAAACTGTATCGAGTTTTTGACAATGGATGGGCCGCCGGATCTCCGTGCGCCGTGAAAGGAAGGATAATTATGATTACAAAACGCATCCCCCTCTGGGAGGGGCGGGAGGACGTGATCCTGCATACCTTTTTGAAGGAGTGCGCCCCCAATCCCATGATCCCCGGTGAGCCGGAGGCTCTGCCGGCCGTCATCGTTTGTCCCGGCGGCGGCTACATGATGTGCTCCATGGCGGATGAGGGCGATATGGCGGCCCTGCGCTTTGCCGATGCCGGTTACCAGACCTTTATTTTGCAATACACCGTAGGCATGACCTGCGGCGACAACAGCCCGCGCCATCCGGCCCAGATGCTCGATCTGGCCAAGGCCATGCTGACCATCCG
>JAZSCJ010000080.1:0-13609 GCA_045602885.1 Oscillospiraceae bacterium | reverse complement strand
GAAAAATGCAGGCTGGCTTGCTGATCTGGAATGGAAGGAATCATTGTTCAGTTTTGAGGGTGCGAAAGAAAATGCGCCTTTAGCTCAGTTGGTAGAGCAACTGACTCTTAATCAGTGGGTCCCGGGTTCGAGTCCCTGAAGGCGCACCAGCGGCCCGTTGGTCAAGTGGTCAAGACGGCGGCCTCTCACGCCGCAAACGGGAGTTCGACTCTCCCACGGGTCACCACCCTTTTTTGAAAAGTTTATATTGATTTTAGCCGAGAAATCGGTTAAGATATATCAGTCGGTGCTGATTGCAGTGAGGGTCCACCCGTTCCCATCCCGAACACGGCAGTTAAGCTCACTCGCGCCCAAAATACTTGGCTGGAGACGGCCCGGGAAGATAGGTAGTGCCGACACAAAAAGAGACATGATTCGTTCATGTCTCTTTTTTCTTGTATCCCGGCGAATTATGCCGTATGATGGAGAAAAGGAGGTTGGCCTATGCGAGAGTTTCATTTTTTTGAAAAAGAAGATACTCCGGCGCACATTCACGTTGGCCTGCGGATGATCAAGACGGTCATTGCGGTGTTTTTGTGTTCCATCATTGGATGGCTGCGGGGACAGCCGGCCTTTTTTGCTATGATTGCGGCCGTGGTATGCACGCAAAACACGCCCGGAAAAACCGTTGTCACATCGTTAAATCAGCTGCTGGGCACCGTGATCGGTGCGCTGTTCGGGCTAGGCGCGCTTTATTTGGAGCTGCTGTTGGGATTGCAGGATATGATGCCGGTGTATTACCTTCTGGTTTCCGTTCTTCTGATCCCCATCATTGTTCTGACCCTGTTGATCCGCAAGCCGTCGATCTCGGCTTTTTCCTGTGTGGTGTTTCTGAGTGTCGCCGTGTTTCAGCTGGGGACGGCGCAGCCTTGGGTTTACGCCTTGCAGCGCGGCTTTGATGTGTTTGTGGGTGTTTTGATGGCGTTTTTGGTCAATCTGGCTTTGCCGCAACACACCGGGGGCGACGAAACGAAAGGATAACACGACTTCATGCGATACGAAACCATCATTCCTGCGACCTTTTTGGCCCGACCCAATCGGTTTATCGCCCATGTGGAGGTAGCAGAAGTGCGCGCCACCGCCCATGTGAAAAATACGGGCCGCTGTCGGGAGCTGTTGCGGGAGGGGGCAAGGGTATACCTTCAAGACTGGGGCGAGGAACATCCGGGGCGAAAGACACGCTACGATTTGGTTGCCGTGGAAAAGGGGTCTTTGCTGATCAATATGGACGCCCAAGCGCCCAACAAGGTCTTTGCCGAGTGGGCACAGGCGGGACATTTTCTGCAGGGGCTGACCCTGCTCAAGCCCGAGCGAAGCTGGGGCAATTCCCGGTTCGATTTCTACTGGGAGGCCGGAGCACGGCGCGGCTTTGTGGAGGTCAAGGGGGTCACGCTGGAGCAGGACGGGCACGCCCGGTTCCCCGATGCGCCCACCCAACGTGGTGTCAAGCACTTGGAGGAGCTGACCCGGCTGAAGGCCGATGGGTATGAGGCGGCGGTCTGTTTTGTGCTGCAAATGGAGGGCATGAAAGACTTTTCCCCCAATGACGACACCCACCCACAGTTTGGAGCGGCTCTGCGCCGGGCAGCGGAAGCAGGGGTGCAGGTGTTGGCGGTAGAATGTCACACAACGCCCACGTCGTTGGAGATTGTACGCGAGGTATCGGTTGTACTTTGACGATCGTTATATGTGCGTGAACCGAATGGTTGACATAAGATTTGTTTGCATAGAATACCGTCTTTTAACGAGAATGTCCGCAGTTCTGATTTGAGTCAGAACTGCGGACGTTTTTTATTACGGCGTGGCGGTCACGGTCAGTTGTTCGTTGGCCAGATCTACCGTTAGGGTGTCGCCGGGGTGTACTTCGTCAGCAATGATCTTGCGGCTGATGAGCGTTTCCACTGTATGCTGCACAAAACGGCGCAGAGGACGCGCGCCAAAGGCCGGGTCGTAGGCGCGGTCGATAATGTGCTGCTTGGCCGTGGTGGTCAGCACGACGGTCAGCTGCTTTTCCGCCAGACGCTGATTGAGCTCATTCACCAGCAGGTCGATGATGTGGGTAATGTTCTCTTTGTTCAAAGGCTTGTAGAAAACCGTTTCGTCCAGACGGTTCAAAAACTCGGGGCGGAAGGAACGGCGCAGCAGATCGTTGACCTGACTGCGGGCCTGCTCAGCGATCTCGCCGTCGGGCCCAATGCCGTCCAGCAGATACTGGCTGCCCAGATTGGAGGTGAGAATGATAATGGTGTTTTTGAAATCCACCGTTCTGCCTTGACTGTCGGTAATTCTTCCGTCATCCAAAACTTGCAGTAATACGTTGAAGACGTCCGGGTGAGCCTTTTCCACCTCGTCGAACAGCACCACCGAATAGGGGCGGCGGCGCACGGCCTCGGTCAGCTGTCCGCCCTCTTCATAGCCTACATAGCCCGGAGGGGCGCCAATCAGACGGGAGACAGCAAACTTTTCCATATATTCGCTCATGTCAATGCGCACCATATTCTTTTCGCTGTCAAACAGAGCTTCTGCCAAGGTTTTTGCCAGCTCGGTCTTACCTACGCCGGTAGGGCCAAGGAACAGGAAGGAGCCGATGGGCTTATCCGGGTCGGCGATGCCGGCACGGGAGCGCAGAATGGCGTCGCTGACCAGCTGCACGGCCTCGTCCTGTCCCACCACGCGGCGGTGGAGAATGTCCTGCAGATGCAGCAGTTTCTCTCGCTCCCCTTCCATCAGCCGTGCTACCGGGATGCCGGTCCAGCGCTCGATGATGCGGGCGATTTCCTCCTCGGTGACCTTGTCACGCAGCAGGGTGGCCGCGCGGCCCTGGGCGGCGATGGCCTCTTCGGCCTCCAGCGTGCGGCGCAGCTCGGGGATCTTGCCGTACTGCAATTCGGCGGCCTTGTTCAAATCGTATTCCCGCTGTGCCTGTTCCAGTTGGGCATTGGCCTGCTCCAACTCCTCACGCAGCTTCTGCACCTTGCCGATGGCATTCTTTTCGTTTTCCCACTGGGCCTTTTTGGCATTGAATTGATCGCGCATCTCGGCCAGTTCCTTTTGGATCTCGGCCAAATGCTCTTTGGAAAGGGAATCGGTCTCCTTTTTCAGCGCGGCTTCTTCGATTTCATGCTGAATGATGCGCCGGGAGATGACATCCAACTCGGTGGGCATGGAGTCCATTTCGGTACGGATCATGGCGCAGGCCTCGTCCACCAGATCAATGGCCTTGTCCGGCAGGAAGCGGTCGGTGATATAGCGGTCGGACAGGGTGGCCGCGGCAATGATGGCGCCATCGGTGATCTTGACGCCGTGATAGACCTCATAGCGCTCCTTCAAGCCGCGCAGGATGCTGATGGCTTCCTCCGCGGTAGGCTCGGCCACCATGACCGGCTGAAAGCGGCGCTCCAGCGCGGCATCCTTTTCGATATACTGGCGGTACTCGTTGAGGGTAGTGGCGCCAATGCAGTGCAGCTCTCCCCGGGCCAGCATGGGTTTGAGCAGATTGCCCGCGTCCATGGCACCCTCGGTTTTGCCGGCGCCCACAATGGTGTGCAGCTCGTCGATGAACAGGATGATGTTGCCCTGCGACTGCTTGACCTCGTTCAAGACGGCCTTGAGCCGCTCCTCAAATTCGCCCCGATACTTGGCACCGGCGATCAAGCTGCCCATATCCAGCGAAAAAATAGTTTTGTCCTTCAGACTGGTGGGTACGTCGCCCTTGACGATGCGCTGGGCCAGACCCTCGGCAATGGCGGTCTTACCCACGCCGGGCTCACCGATGAGCACGGGATTGTTCTTGCTTTTACGGGACAGGATACGGATAACATTGCGGATCTCGTCATCCCGGCCGATGACCGGGTCGAGCTTGTTGGTGCGCGCCCGTTCCACCAGATCGGTGCCGTACTTTTTCAGCGCGTCGTAGGTTTCCTCGGGGTTGTCCGAGGTGACCCGCTGGTTGCCCCGCACTTGGGTCAGGGCCTGTAAAATGTCCTCCCGGGTCAGCCGGTAGGTGCGCAGCAGCTCCTTGAGTTCCCGCCCGGCCGTGTCCACCAGAGCCAGGAGCAGATGCTCCACCGAAACGTATTCGTCCTTCATGGACTGGGCGCACTGCTCGGCGGCACGCATGGTCTTGTCAAAATCGGCGGACACATAGATTTTTCCGACCTCATGGGAAAGGGATACCTTGGGCAGCCTTTCCACCTCGGCCCGGACGGCGGCTTCAAAGGAAGGCACCGTCAACCCCATGCGGGTCAAAAGCTGGGGGATCAGACCATCCTGCTGCCGTAGCAGGGCCAGAAGCAGGTGGACCTGCTCGATTTGCTGGTTTGCGTACTCCCGGGCAAGATCCTGTGCGCTTTGGATGGCCTCCAGAGATTTTTGGGTGAAATGGTTTGCATTCATGTCGTGACAACTCCTTTCGTGGGTGAGTAGTGGTTTGTTGAGCATAGTATAGGCCCACCGGAAGGAGAAATCATGAACAATCTGTGAACAATTAGCACTCTTGCGCAAAGAGTGCTAATTGTGTCGAGCCGGGTCGTGGACGACGGTTTACCCGTGGTGTGGCGATAAAAAAGCCGTTGTATGCATGGCATACAACGGCTTTTGACGCATGGTTACAGGTTGTCGTCCAGTGCCTTTGTGTAGGTATCGATGGGCATTACGCCCACCTTGCGGTCGATTTCCACGCCATCCTTGAGAATGACCACGGTGGGGATGCTCATGACACCAAAGCGCTGGGCCAGCGCCTGCTCGGCGTCTACGTCCACCTTGGCGATGGTGGCCTTGCCCTGGTATTGGTCGCCCAGCTGCTCGATCACCGGGGCCAGCATTTTGCACGGGCCGCACCAACCGGCCCAAAAGTCGATCAGGGTCACGCCCTGTGCAACCGCCCGGTCGAAGGCGGCTTCGGTTAGATGAAGTACAGACATGATATGTTCTCCTTTGTATGCTTTAGAAATCCAGCCGGTCCACATAGTCGGCGGCGCTTTGTCCGGCGATCAGACCGTCGCCCACCGCTTTGGCGATCTGCAACGGCGAGCCGATGCAGTCGCCGCAGGCGAATACCCCGGGCAGATTGGTGGCCATGGTGCGGTCGGTCAGGATATAGCCGTTTTCCAACGTCAGCGCAGGCATCAGATCATTGGGGGCCATGGCGCTGCGCAGGATAAAGGCCCCCTGGCAGGGAACGGTGGTTTCATCGACCTGTACCGCGCTGACCGAAGTGGTGCCCTCAATGCGCGGTGTTTTGCCCACGACCACAGGAATAGCCGGGTCAAGCCCTTCGGGGGCTTTGCGGGCCACATAGGTGACCTGACAGCCGATCTCATGCAGGAAGTTGGCTTCCGACGGTGCGTCGGGGGACAGGCCGATAACGGCGACCTGCTTGCCCCGGTAAAGCATTCCGTCACAGGTGGCGCACCAACTGACACCCCGGCCCAGCAGCGCTTCCTCGCCGGGCAGCTTGATGCCACGCTGCGCGCCGATGGCCAGGATCAGACAACGGGCCTGGGCCATGTCGCGGCCCAGATTGACAAAAAAGTGGTCGCCCATATTGGCGGCGTTCAAAACCCGGCCGGTGTGCAGTTGGGCACCGCTTTCCCGGGCGTGGTCCACCAGCTGCCGCAGCAGTGCCGCGCCGCTGATCCCCGGTAAACCGGGGTAATTGTCCACCACAGGGGCCTTGTACAGCGGATTTTCCGAAATGGGATTTCCGATGACCATGACGCTTTTTCCGCGGGCGCGGACATTGATGGCGGCCGACAGGCCGGCAGGGCCGGCGCCAAGAACGGCGACATCGACCATGGTCTTCACTTCCTTTCCAGCGATTCGGTGGCATTGCTTAGCATACCGAAGGACGCCGCAGCTTATTCAGTGTATCAATTCTATGCGCTTTGCCGCCAAAAGTCAACCGATACCGACAAGGCGCGCCACACCGGCCACACAAAAGCAAAGGGTAAGGCCTAACGCGGTGGGAAGCACAATGGCCAGAGTAGTCCATGCGATGCTTTTGGTTTCCTTCCAGATGGTAATGCAGGTGGTGGAGCAGGGCCAATGGAACAGCGAGAACAGAAGGGTGCACAGGGCGGTGACTCCGTTCCAGCCATGGTCGGTCAGCAGGGTGTGCAGAGCGGTCAGCTCGCCGGGCTGCTGCAGTGTGCCGGTGGATAAATAGGTCATGAGGATGATGGGCAGAACGATCTCGTTGGCTGGAAAGCCCAGAATAAAGGCCATCAGAATGACTCCGTCCAGCCCAAAGAGTCGGGCAAAGCCGTCCAGCGCGCCGGTGCAATGAGCCAGTAAGGTGGCATCGCCCGCCGTCACGTTGGCCAGCAGCCAGATGATCAGTCCGGCCGGGGCGGCCAGGGCGGCGGCACGGCCCAGCACAAACAGGGTGCGGTCCAGTACCGAGCGGATCAGCACCTGTCCCACCCGGGGCATACGATACGGGGGCAGCTCCAACGTAAAAGAGGAGGCAACGCCCTTAAGAATGGTGGCCGACAGCAGTCGGGAGATCAGAAAGGTCATGTACACGCTCAGCAGAATGGCCCCGGTCAGCAGCAACGCCGATTTCAGCGTGCCCAGCACGCCGCTACCGGCAAAGAACATGCTGATGATAGCGATCAGCGTAGGAAAGCGGCCGTTGCAGGGCACCAGCGAATTGGTCAGCGTGGCGATCAGCCGTTCCCGGGGAGAGTCGATGATGCGGCAGCCCACCACACCGGCGGCGTTGCAGCCCAAGCCCATACACATGGTCAGCGCCTGCTTGCCGCAGGCTTTGGCCCTTTGAAAGGCATGGTCCAGCACAAAGGCCACCCGGGGCAGATAGCCGAAGTCCTCCAGCAGAGTAAACAGGGGGAAGAAAATGGCCATGGGGGGCAACATGACGCTGATTACCCAGGCCAGCACTCGATAAACCCCCAGCACCAGCGCGCCGTGCAGCCAGTCCGGGGCGTGCAGCAGGGCAAACCCCTCGCTCAGCCGATCCTGAAGCCAGAACAGGCCACGCCCCAGAAGTTCGGAAGGCCCGTTGGCCCCAAGCATGGTCAGCCAGAGGATCAGGCACAGCAGAGCCAGCATGACCGGGATCCCTGTGCGGCGGCTGGTGAACAGTCGGTCCAGTTTCCGATCCCGTGCCGCGGCGTCGGGGCGGTCGCAGCGGACAGCCGAGCGAGCAATGGTCTGGGCGTGGTGTACCCGGGCAACTTCGCTGGAAGCGGGGTCGGCTGGCGTGTCGTTTGGCGCGGCGCAGGTCTGCTGCACCAAAGCCATCAGTTGGCCCAGACCCCGGCCCTGTCCGGCTGCCGTGCCCACAACCGGCACGCCCAAACGGGCGGATAGCTCCTGCAAATCCACCCGGATGCCACGCTTTTCCGCCTCGTCCAGCAGATTGACGCAGACTACCACCCGGGCAGTCACTTCGAGAATTTGCAGTACAAGGATCAGGTTGCGCTCCAGACAGGTGGCGTCACATACCACCACCACGCATTGCGCCCGGTCACTGGAAAGAAAATCCCGGGTCACCGTTTCTTCTTCGGAATGGGCGCACAGCGAGTAGGTGCCCGGAAGATCGACCAGAAGGTATGTCTGCCCGGCGTGGATCACGCGGCCCTGGGCGCAGGTGACCGTCTTGCCCGGCCAGTTCCCGGTGTGTTGCCGCAGTCCGGTCAAGGCATTGAACAGGGTGGATTTTCCCACATTGGGATTCCCGGCCAAAGCGATCACTCTGTCCTCCGGGTGAGTTGTGTCCATGACTGGCGTGGTCTGTGCCGCCCGTGCGCCGGTGGAGCGTTGTGTCAATCCCATGGGCGCACCCTCACACGCACTTGCGCTCGACCTGCACTCGGGCAGCGTCGCATTTGCGCAGGGCGATGATGGCGCCCCGGATCAAATAAGCGGCCGGATCACCCGCCGGACTGCGGCACAGGCAGGTGACCCGAGTGCCGTGAATCAAACCCAGGTCGGCCAGCCGCCGTGTCATGGCCGATGGGTTATTTACCTCGGTTACATACGCGCTTTGTCCTGCCGCAAGGCGGTCCAGCGCGAAGGTTTCATACATATAGGCTCGCTCCTTCCATCAATGGCATGGGGAAAACGCAGTTATCCCATACCATACTATTGGCAAAGCCGCGCCCCGGTGACCAAAGGCAGGCTTGACCTTTGAATGCATAAACCGATGATTTTGGAGCAAAATGAACGCACAACGTACCGTTGGGAGGCAATGTGTGATGGAAATGAGCAATCGGGAATACAGCAAGTATGCAGAGAAAAAATCCCAGCCCTCGCCCCTGTGGAAAAATATGCTCTGGGCTTTTGGGGTAGGTGGACTGATCTGCACCGCCGGGCAGGGCCTGCTGAATTGGTACAAAAGCTTTGATCTGTCCGAAACCGAAGCGGCAACCCTGGTTTCGGTGACCTTTGTCGTTCTGGCAGCGCTTCTGACCGGGCTGGGTGTTTTTGACAACATTGCCAAGCGAGCCGGGGCAGGGACGCTGGTGCCCATCACCGGCTTTGCCAACGCCATGGTGTCCCCTGCGCTGGAGTTCAAACGTGAAGGGTTGATTCTGGGTACCGGGGCTAAATTGTTCACACTGGCCGGCCCGGTGCTGGCCTATGGTATCGCGGCTAGCGTGGTTTACGGCTTGATTCTGGCGCTGTGTTTTCGATAAAATGCCCCATTTGCAGAAAATATTATAAAAAATAGACAAAAAGTGTTGACAAGTCTGCGATTGCGTAGTACAATTTAGACAGAAAGAGAGGAAAGGTGAGTCCAATGGGCTAAGAACCGAAGCCGATCATTCCGCGCAAGCAAAATTTGGAACGAAGCGTTACCTGAGCGGATCCCAAACCATCCTCATTGTAATGAGGCAGCACACAGGATTCCTCTTCCCCAAGAATTTGTGGACGACTTGGACCTGAATGTGTAAAAACGATGTTTGATGTGTGACCGCAGTCGGAGTAAATCTGTTCCAAAGCGCGTAAACTGTAGAAAGAAGAGGTTAAGAAAATTGACGGAAATTCAGAATCAGGTGTAACCCCCTATCCGCGTTGGACGGATAGGGGGTTGTGCTATGCAAAGGGGTATTGCAAACCTTCGGTGCATCCGAATGTTTGCCATGCGCCTTTACAGAAAGGGCGCGTCGTAGTCAAAGCGTATGCGGGCGCGTCAATTGTAAACAATTTGAAAAGTCCCTTGCATTTTCATAACATCCGTATTATCATAGGGTTAGCACTCGCCGATATCGAGTGCTAACCCTATCTGTTTTGTGCGGCTGTGCCGCGTATTATTTTGGAGGCGTATGACCAATGGCAAAAAAACAATTCAAGGCGGAGTCTAAGCGTTTGATGGACTTGATGATCAATTCCATCTACACCCACAAGGAGATTTTTCTGCGTGAGATCATTTCCAACGCAAGCGATGCGCTGGACAAGCTGGCCTACCGTTCGTTGACCGACGATTCGGTAACGGTCAAGCGGGATGAGCTGCAGATCACGCTGGTGGCCGACAAGGCCGGGCGCACGCTGACTGTGTCGGACAACGGCATCGGCATGACCCGTGAAGAGCTGGAAAACAATCTGGGCACCATTGCCAAGAGTGGCTCGTTCCAGTTTAAAAAGGACTTGGACGCGGAAAAGGCGGCCGGGGAAGTGGACGTCATCGGCCAGTTTGGTGTGGGTTTTTACTCGGCCTTCATGGTGGCCGATCAGGTCACCGTGCTGACCCGTGCCTACGGTAGCGACGAGGCGTGGCAATGGCAGTCCACCGGTGCCGATGGCTATACCATCACGCCCTGTGAAAAGGCGACGGCCGGCACCAACATCATCATGCGCTTGAAGCCCGACAGCGAGGAGGAAACCTACAGCGAGTATCTGGACGGCGAGGTGGTGGCTCGGCTGGTCAAAAAGTACTCCGATTACATTCATTTTCCCATCCGCATGGAGCAGGAGCACTTCCGTCAGAAAAAGCAGGCACCCGACGCCGGGGAGGAGCAAAAGCCCGAATGGGAAAGCGTCAAAGAGTGGGAAACTCTCAACTCCATGGTGCCCCTGTGGCAGCGACCCAAGAGCAAGGTTACTCCGGAGGAATACAACGCATTCTATCAAGAGAAGTTCGGCGATTGGGAAGATCCGCTGGCCGTCATTCACACCAGTGCTGAGGGTATGGTCAGCTACAAGGCCATGCTGTATATTCCGGCCAACGCCCCTTATGATTTCCACACCCGGGAGTATCAGCGCGGATTGCAGCTGTATTCCTCCGGCGTGCTCATCATGGATAAGTGCGCCGATCTGGTGCCCGACTACTTCGGCTTTGTCAAGGGCGTGGTGGACTCCCCCGACTTCTCGCTCAATCTGTCCCGAGAGGTGCTGCAGCACGACCGTCAGCTCAAGATCATTGCAAACAATGTGGAAAAGAAGATCAAGGCCGAGCTGCTGCGCTTGCAGAAGGACGAGCGGGAGAAGTACGAGAAGTTCTGGAAGGCCTTTGGCCTGAGCATGAAGTACGGCGTGGTCAGCGACTACGGCGCGCACAAGGAAATGCTGCGTGATCTGCTGCTGTTCTGGTCCTCCAAAGGGGATGGACAGGTTTCGCTGGAGGAATACAAGCAGCGTATGCCCGAAAGCCAGCCGTATGCCTACTACGTGTGGGCCGAAAGCGCCGACAAGGCGGCCCGTCTGCCCCAGGTGGAGCGTATTCGGGACGCCGGTTATGAGATCCTGTATCTGACCGATGAGGTAGACGAGTTCGTGGTGGGCGCGCTGGGCGAACTGGACGGCAAGGCCTTCAAGTCGGTCTCCGATGAGGATGCGCTGCCCCAGACCGACGAGGAAAAAACCGCGCTGGATCAGAAGACCGAGCAGAGTAAGGCTGTGTTGGACTTTGTCCAGGAAACGCTGGGGGATAAGGTCAAGCAGGTGCGCCTGTCCCGTATCCTCAAGTCGGGTAGTGTCTGTCTGACGGCGGACGGCCCGGTGACGCTGGAGATGGAGCGCTATTTCCGCAAGATGGGCGAGCGTGGCATGCCGGTCAAGGCCGAGCGTGTGCTGGAATTGAACGCCGATTCGGGGGCCTTTGCCGCCCTGCGCAATGCGGTGGAAACCGATCGGGAAAAGGCGGCCCGGTACGCCGAATTGCTGTACGATCAGGCACTTTTGCTGGCCAATCTTCCCATTGAGGATCCCGCCCGTTATACCGAACTGGTGTGCAGTCTGATGAACTAATCGACACATTCGGAGGGAAAAACCGTCCAAAAGGGCGGTTTTTCCCTCCTGTGGTAAGTTTTCTGTGAAAAGCCCTTGACCTTGTCGGAACAAAGGGTTAAACTGACTGATGGATTATCCGTCGAGTATGCGCGCCGGATCGGCGCGATCATTTAGGAGGAAAAAACATGAAGACGCTTGCTGATATCAAGAAGATCGCCGTGCTGGGCGCCGGCACCATGGGCCCCGGTATCGCTCAAACCTATGCCATGGGCGGCTATGAAGTGACCATGTGGACCCGCTCCGAGTCCACCCGCGAGAAGGCTAAGGCCGCTCTGCGCTCCCAGTTGGAGACCTTCGCTTCCGAGGGCGAGATCAAGGCCGAGGACGTGGACGCCATCTTCAATCGCGTCTCCTTCGCTCTCACCGTGGAGGAGGCTGTGGCCGGCGCTGACTTCATTCAGGAGACCATCGTGGAGAACCGCGACGCCAAGATTGCTCTGTACGAGCAGCTGGCTGCCTGCGTGGGTGAGGACGTGATCATCGCTTCCAACACCTCCGCCATGAACATCTTCGAGGTCGTGCCCGAGAAGCTGCTGCCCCAGCAGATCATCTGCCACTGGTATGCTCCCCCCCAGCTGATCCCCCTGGTTGAGGTTGTCAAGAGTGAGCAGGCTCCCCAGGAGTACGCCGACATCGCTCTGGAGCTGCTCAAGAAGTGCGGCAAGACTGCCGTTCTGATGAAGAAGTTCGTCCGCGGCTACATCGTTAACCGTCTGCAGCAGTGCCTCAACCGCGAGGTTTTCTATCTGCTGGACAACGGCTACTGCGATGCCGAGGCCATTGACCTGGCTGCCAAGGCCAGCTTCATCCCCCGCGCCTGCGTGCTGGGTCTGTGCAAGCGCGCCGACTTCGGTGGTCTGGACATGACCGCCAACAACTACAAGAATAAGTCCTACACCATGCCCGAAAACGGCGACGAGATGCCCACCACTCTGGCCGCTCTGGTGGAGGCCGGCGACCTGGGCATCAAGACCGGCAAGGGATTCTATGACTACACCGGCGTGGACATGGACGCTCTGAAGGCCAAGCGCGACAAGCAGCTGTTCGAGGTCTTCCGTCTGGAGAAGAAGTTCCTCAACGACCCCGTCTGATTTCATCCCATCAAAGAAGCGTTCCGCTTGCGGAACGCCTCTTTTTTTGTTGTGGGTATTTCCCACCTGTGGTTGGGCAAGCTATGGAAAAAGGGGTGGAATGGGATGGAGCGCTTGCGCCGGGTCAGTCTTTCGGTATGGATCATAGTGGGGTTGGTGTCGGGTATTCTGGTGGGCTTGCTGCTGCAGGGTGTGCCCCGGTTGGCCGAAACCTTGCTGCAGCCCATCGGAACGCTGTTTTTGAATGTGGTCAAGCTGCTGATCGTTCCGCTGGTTTTTTCCTCCATTACGGTGGGCGTGTGCGGCCTGGGGGATGCCAAAAGCGTAGGGCGCATCGGCGGCAAGACCATTGTGTTTTATCTGCTCACCACGGCGTTGGCGGTCACGGTGGGACTGATGGCGGCCAACCTGTTTCCCGTGGGCCGGGGCATGGACTTAACGCCCCCTCCTGCCACCGGGCAGACGCAGTCGCCGGAGATGGGCTCTGCGCTGTGGAATCTGGTTCCAACCAACCCGGTGGCCGCGCTGGCCCAGGGCAATATGCTGCAAATTATTATCACCGCGCTGATTTTTGGCGGGGGTATTCTGATCGCCGGGGAACGGGGGCGGCCCCTGTTTGTGGTGATGGAGTCGCTGGCCGATATCATGTACGCGCTGACCGGGGCGGTCATGAAGTTTGCACCCTTTGCCGTGTTTGCGCTCATCGCCCCGGTAGTGGCGCAATACGGCCCGTCGGTGCTGATGGATCTGCTTGGGGTCATTGCGCTGGTGTACGCCGCCTGCCTGGTCCATGCGCTGACGGCCTATTCAGCGGCGGTGTTTGCGCTGGGCCGGATCAGCCCGCTTCGCTTTTTTCGCACCTGCGCGCCGGCGGCGTTGTTTGCCTTTTCCTCCTCCAGCTCGGCAGCCACTCTGCCGTTGGCACTGGATGCGGCCGATCGGCTGGGGGTGCCCCACCCGGTGCGCTCCTTTGTGCTGCCGCTGGGCGCCACCATCAATATGGACGGCACGGCCATTTATCAAGGAGTGTGCGCCCTGTTTATTGCCAACGCCTATCACATCCCCCTGACGCCGATTCAGCAGCTGACCGTGGTGCTGACCTGTACGCTGGCCTCCATCGGTACGGCCGGTGTGCCCGGCGCGGGCACGGTCATGCTCAGCATGGTGCTGACCTCGGTGGGACTGCCGGTGGAGGGGGTCAGTCTGGTGTGGGGCGTGGACCGGGT
>JAZSCJ010000079.1:0-3773 GCA_045602885.1 Oscillospiraceae bacterium | reverse complement strand
CTTGTCCACAGCCTTAACAGCCACCTTGTATGCGACATCGGCCTCGCTGCGGTTGCCTTCCGCCACCGCGGCGTCAAACTTCTTGAGCTCAGTCTTCAGCTCGGACTTCTTGGCCTTGTTCATCGCAGCCTTGGTCTCGTTTACCAGAACACGCTTCTTGGCAGACTTAATATTCGGCAAACCAAACACCTCCTCCGATTGATAAAATTTCGAGTAAAAAGCACTCGTGCAGATATGTATTTTAACACTATACTTTCAAAAAAGCAACCTTTATTTCAAAATTTTTTCGTTTTTTTGTATAGAACCGCTTGCACCGCAAAAAATAGAGTCAACGGGCCATGCGGCCCACAACATCTTGTAATTTGGGGGCGGTGTCATGCTGCAACGACGAACCGACTTGGCCGTGGAGGCCCAGGAGCTGTGGGCGGAACGAGCCCCAGGGCAGCACCCCATGGACGGGGTACAGTCCCGGGAAACTCTGCGCGAGGGATACCCCGTGACCACCGTGCGCATTTCTTCCCGGCAGGGCGAGCAGGCGCTGGGCAAGCCCATGGGCACCTATGTCACGCTGGAGTTGTCTGGGCTAAAGCGCCGGGAGGAAAACGCCTTCCCCCGTGCCGCCACCGCGCTGGCCGCTGAATTGCGCGCGCTGCTGCCCCTGCGCCAAGGGGAGAGTGTTCTGGTGGTGGGACTGGGCAACCGGGCCATCACACCGGACAACATCGGCCCCGGCGCAGTGAGCCATACACTGGTCACCCGGCATCTGGTGGAGCAGGTGCCCGAGCATTTTGGGCACTTCCGCCCTGTGGCCGCCCTGGCCGCCGGGGTGCTGGCCACCACCGGCGTGGAAAGCGGCGAGCTGGTTCATGCCGTCACCCAGCGGCTCAAACCGGCCTGCGTCATTGCCATCGACGCGCTGGCCTCCCGTTCCCTCAAACGTGTCTGCTCCACCATCCAGCTGTCCGATACCGGCATCACCCCCGGCTCGGGCGTGGGCAACCACCGCACCGCCCTGAACCGGGAAACCCTGGGCGTGCCTGTGCTTGCACTGGGCGTGCCCACGGTCGTCGATGTGGCAACCCTGTGCGCCGATGTGCTGGCCGAAGCCGGAAAAGGCGATTTAGAACCCGAAGCGCTGCGCGGCGCCGGAACCGGGCTGATGGTCACCCCCCGGGACATCGACCAGAGCGCCGCCGATCTGGCCAAGGTTATCGGCTACGGGATCAACCTGGCTTTGCAGGACGGGCTGGGCATGGAAGACATTGAGCTGTTTTTGAGCTGATTCGCATTTTTCGAACAAATTTTCTATTTTCTCCTTGACAACCTCGAACGAATGTTGTAGTATTTTGTCGAACAAAGGTTCCATACGTTGATCTCGTCCAAGAAAGTCCGTTTTATGGGACTGGATTCTCGTTATACTGGGGCAAGATCAAGCAAGGAGGATTTGAATATGCAGACCTTGTATTTCACCACATCCAACTTTATCCGTCACGAGGGCAATCTGGTCGATCTGACCGAGTACCGCCGCAAGCTGGCCGCCGCACAGGGCCAGAGCGAGTCCGAACCCATCCGGGACGAGGTGCCCGTGCGCCGCGCGCGCACCCACACCCGCCGCACGGTGCTGCCCGGATTGATGCTGGATTACGCCGCTTCGGCTGCACTGGTCATCACCGCTCTGAGTTTTGCCGCAAAAATTTTGTAAGAAGCGGTTAAATCCTTTGACAACGGGAGAAAAATATGGTATACTGCCAAAGCATTGATGCGGCCCCTTGCTTCGTTTAAGGGTTTTCGCCACGCATTCGTGGTGTTTCACCTGCCTTTTACGCAGCTTCGCGGCGTGCACGATGTGATATTTTTGAAAGGTGGAATATACCATGATTCGTAAGGACGAAAAGACTGCCGTTATTGAGGCAAACCGCACCCATGGCACCGACACCGGTTCCCCCGAAGTTCAGGTCGCCATCCTGACCACTCGCATCAACCAGCTGACCGAGCACCTGCGTGTGCACATCCACGACAACCACAGCCGCCGCGGCCTGTACAAGATGATCGGCCAGCGCCGTAAGCTGCTGGACTACCTGGCCAAGAAGGACATCGAGCGTTACCGTGCTCTGATCGCCAAGCTGGGCATCCGTAAGTAATCAAAAAAATTCGGGAGCGGTGCTCAAGGCATCGCTCCCGTTTTTGCACAAATCCACTTTTTAAGCAAACGGCGAACAAATGCATCTGCGGCATCTTGCGGAAAATTTTATCCGGAAATGCGTTGCGCTTTCTTGCAATACACAAAGTATCCCTGCAAAACCACGCCTTTTCCCGCATTAAATTTTCTCGCAATCTGCTCTTGTCGATTTGCTCTTCGCTTGCTTGATCGGGGGAGTTCTTGCTTCTTTAGCAGTTGAATATGCGTTTCGTTTCGGAGCTTATATTCAAGTGCTAAATGGCTCCTCCCCCAACCAAACACCACCCAATTTACAAAGGAGGAAAATCGTATGTCTACCATCATCAAGCACAAGCAGTTCCCCAACGAGAAGATCTACACCATGGACCTGGCCGGACGCCCCTTGAAGATCCACGTGGGCAAGGTGGCCGAGCTGGCTTCTGCCAACGCCATCGTCACCTATGGCCAGACCACCGTTATGGTCAACGTCTGTGTGGCACCCCGTCCCCGTGACGGCGTGGACTTCTTCCCCTTGAGCGTCGATTTCGAAGAGAAGCTGTACGCCGTGGGCCGCATCCCCGGCTCCTTCCAGCGCCGTGAGGGTCAGCCCTCCCTGCCTGCCGTTCTGGCCGCCCGCGTCATCGACCGCTCCATCCGCCCCCTGTTCCCCTACGATTTCCGCAATGACGTTGTGGTCACCTGCACCGTCATGAGCGTGGATCCCGCCTGCTCCCCTGAAGTGACCGCCATGATCGGCGTGTCCGCCTGTCTGAGCTACTCCGAGATCCCCTGGGCCGGCCCCATCGGCTGCCTGGAGATGGGCTATGTGGACGGCCAGCTGGTGGTCAACCCCACCCAGGAGCAGAAACATGAGTCCAAGCTGGATCTGACGGTGGCCGCCACCGCCGGCAAGGTCATCATGATTGAGGCCGGTGCCGACCAGATCCCCGACGAGATCATGTACGACGCCATCCTCAAGGCTCACGAGGAGATCCAGGCTCAGGTCAACTTCATCAACACCATCGTGGCCGAGATTGGCAAGGACAAGATGACCTACGACCACGCCGCCTTTGACCAGGTTCTGTTCGACAAGATTGTTGCCGATTTCGAGGACGAGGCCAAGGCCGCCATGGACACCGACGACAAGAACGTCCGTGAAGAGCGCTGGAACGCCATGATCGACAAGTGGCACGAGAAGTATCTGGACGAGCATCCCGATATGGATCAGTACCTGGAGGAGATCACCTACAAGTTCCAGAAGAAGATCGTTAAGGCCTGGCTGCTGGCCGGCAAGCGCGTGGACGGCCGTGCCAAGAATGAGATCCGTCCTCTGGCCGCCGAGGTTGGCGTGCTGCCCCTGGTACACGGCTCCGGCCTGTTCACCCGTGGTCAGACCCAGGTGCTGTCCATCGCTACCTTGAACACCCTGTCTGCCGCCCAGAAGCTGGACACCATCTGGGAAGAGACCGAGGCGCGCTATATGCACCACTACAACTTCCCCGGCTACTCGGTGGGCGAAGCCCGTGCCGCCCGCAGCGTCAACCGCCGCGAGAAGGGTCACGGCGCTCTGGCTGAGCGCGCTCTGCTGCCCGTCATCCCCCCCGTGGAGGAGTTC
>JAZSCJ010000078.1:0-3861 GCA_045602885.1 Oscillospiraceae bacterium | reverse complement strand
ACCTTTTGAGCAGGTGCGGTAGGTTCCGGTGCAGGTTTTGTTTCCACAGTCGGCGCGACTTCCGGCTCCTTGGCACAGGCAAGCAAGCTCACTGCCATGACCAGCGCAAGAATACGAGTCTTCTTCATTTCATTTTCCTCCTTAGAAATATATCCCTTTCGGATTGTTGACAATTATATGCTTCCCGCATGTTTTTGTCAATCAATTAAAGTATACAAGTGCACCGAAATTCCCTCTGCCCATGTGTCACTTTTGACTAACCGCGCCCCGCTGGGCGCACGCTTTTACGACAGGCTGTTCAGCCAGGTGACGCACAAGGAATGCCATGCGGCCGCCCGTTGGTTGGTGTGGTCGGCCTGCCACGCGCTGTCGGCCGTGGCCAGACCCATGGCGTGGGGTCCTTCATTGAAAATGTGCATCTCAAAGGAAACGCCGCGGGCGCGCAGGGCGTTGGCGTACAGCAGGGTATTCTCCACCGGCACCGAGCCATCGGTACAGGTGGCCCACAAAAAGGTCGGCGGGTTTTGGTCGCTCACGCTCTTCTCCAGCCACGCTTCCTCGGCCACAGGCGCGCCGACAAACAGATTGCCGCGTGTCATATCGCTGCCCCACGGCCCCATGGTGATCACGGGATAGCTGAGAATGGCCGCATCGGGGCGGGCCTGCCGCGCCGTCAGACCCAGGCGCTCTTTTATCATGGAGTGATCCCACAGATTGGCCATACAGCCGGCCAGATGGCCGCCGGCGGAGAAGCCGCACACGGCAACGCGGTCCGGGGCGATGCCGTATTGCTGCGCGTGCGCGCGGATATACGCCATGGCACCGGCTGCTTCCAACAGCTGCTGCGGCCAGCACGCCGGCGCTACGCTGTATTCCAGCACAAAGGCCTGCACACCGGCCCCCAAAAAGGCCAGCGCCACCGGCTCGCCCTCACTTTTGGCCACTACGCCGTAGCCGCCGCCGGGCAGGATCAGCACGCCCCATCGGCCACCCTGCTCGGCCAAAAAGCCTTCTTGGGGTCGGGCATAGGTATGCAGCCGCGCACCGCTTTCTCCCAATGCGGGCGCAAACTGCGCCGCAGACAAGGTTTCATGGATCATCGGATCGCCTCCCAAAACAGGTAAAATCAACTGCTGTGCGTTATTATAGCAGACCCGTCCCCTGCGCGCAAGCAAGCGGCTCTTCCGGGTCGGGCACGGTACCCGGCCGTGGGTTTTCACGCTTTTTCTCCATTGTGGAAATTTTGACCAGCTTGTTAAAACCATGTCTTATCACTTTTTTCGCCTCTGTGGGCAGCGAACTTTGGTGCTTCTCCTAATTTACTTTTTTCAAAAAAGCTTTATGATGAAAATATATTTCACCCGAAACAAGGAGGACTATCCCATGGGAGTTTATGTCATCACCGGCGGCTCCAGCGGCATTGGAGCCAAAACAGTAGAGATCTTGAAAGCACTCGGTCACGAGACCATCAACGTCGACTTGAACGGCGGCGACATCAATGCCAATCTGGCCACCAAAGAGGGGCGTAAACTGGTTCTGGACACCCTGCATGAGCGGTATCCCGACGGCATTGACGCCATGATCTGTAATGCCGGCGTCAACAACAACATCCCCCTGATCATCTCGCTGAACTATTTCGGCGCGGTCGAGCTGGCCCGGGGCACGCTGGATCTGCTGGAAAAGAAGGGCGGCTGCTGTGTGGTCACCTCGTCCAACTCCATCGCACAGGGCGGCGCGCGCATGGACGTGGTCGGACTGCTCAACAACCAGGCAGACGAAGACCGCATCCTCAATCTGGTCAAGGACTTTGACCCCCGGGCGGCGCACAGCTTTTACGCCGCCACCAAATACGCGCTGGCACGCTGGACCCGCCGCGTCAGTGCCGAGTGGGGCGCTCGCGGAGTACGCATCAACGCCATCGCGCCGGGCAACGTGCGCACTGCCATGACCGATAAGCTGACCCCCGAACAGCGCGCGGCGGTGCAGGCCATCCCGGTTCCTCTCAACTACGGCACCGACGATCTGATGGATCCCGCCGACATCGCAAACGCCATCGCGTTTCTCGCCTCGCCCCAGGCGCGCGGCATCAACGGCGTCGTTCTGTTTGTGGACGCCGGTACCGATGCCCTGCTGAATTCCGAAAAAGTTTATTGATCGAAAGGTTGGTTCATTTTATGATTATTGCAGACTTTGTCCGAGCCATGGAAAATCAGGATCATCGCGCGCTGTCGCGGTGCTTTTCCGATGCCTGCCGTCTGATCGACTACTGCCCCTCCAGCATTGGAAAGGAAAACTCTTTTATCTACGGCCCGCGCGCGGTGGATATGTTCTACCACAACCGCTTTGTTCTGGATCGTCTGGCCATCCACGACCCCTTTATTGTGGATGAGCGCACCGTAAACTATTACGCCAACTACGGCGGCCCGCTGGTCCATGTGGTCGCCAACATCGACGCTTACGATCCCCAGACCGGACTGATCAAGGAAATGGTCATCCGTCCGGCCTGATCGGTCTGCCTTGACCCAAGGGCAGGCGTACAACCTCCCACAAGCAAAGCGCACCGAAAACCTGTGTTTTCGGTGCGCTTTGCTTATTTCTTATAGAATGAATCCACCGTCGCTGGTCAGCACCTGACCGGTGATAAAGCTGGCCCGGTCATCGGCCAGAAAGGCCACCGCCGCGGCAATATCCTCCGCCGTGCCCAAACGGCCCACGGGCGTTTCCTGTGCCAGCTGCTGCAAGACCTCCTGCCCCAACACTTGAACCATGTCGGTATTGATGACACCGGGCGCCACGCAGTTGACCCGAATGCCGGAGGGTGCCAGTTCCATAGCCAGCGAGCGGGTCAAACCGATCAGCGCCGCCTTGGTGGAGGAATAGGTCACCTCGCAGCTGGCGCCGCGCTGACCCCAGATGGAGGAAATGTTGATGATACAGCCCCGCTTTTCCCGAATCATATGGGGCAACACCGCTTGAATGGTGTGGAATGCGCCATGCAGATTGACGGAAAATACCCGGTGCCAGAATTCATCGGTCACATCTTGAAACAGATGCTGCTCGGAAATGCCGGCGTTATTCACCAGCAGCGTCACCGGGCCAAAGGCTTGCTCCACCGTACGAATGGCCTGCGTAATAGCCGCGCGGTCGGCCACATCGGCCTGCACCGCCATGGCGCGGCAACCCTGCTGGGTCAACTCGGCCACCAGCTCGGCCGCCTTGTCTTCCGCCTGAATGTAATTGATGCCCACGGCGTAACCGTCCCGGGCCAACTGCCGGGCAATGGCCCGGCCGATCCCTCGGCTGGAGCCGGTAATGAATGCTACTTTATTCATAACGCATACCTCCATAAAGGAAAAACGCCATCCTTGCGGATGGCGTTTTTTATGGTGGACGATATAGGATTCGAACCTATGACCTCCCGCACGTCAAGCGGATGCTCATACCAGCTGAGCTAATCGTCCGTAACCAGCGTTGGTTATTATACCGCTGCCCAACCGGTTTGTCAATACCCTTTTTTACTTTTCCCTTGCCCTGTTTCAAAAACTATGGTATACTTGCCTGCGCGATTTGTTATTTAAATGTGGAGGTCATTCCATGTCTCAATACGAAAACGAAATCTCCCGACGCAGGACCTTTGCCATCATCTCGCACCCCGACGCCGGTAAAACCACTCTGACGGAAAAGTTTCTGCTCTACGGCGGAGCCATTGCCCAGGCCGGTGTGGTCAAGGGCAAGAAAAACGCCCGCTCGGCCACCTCGGACTGGATGGAGATCGAAAAGCAGCGCGGTATTTCGGTCACCTCCTCGGTCATGCAGTTCCAGTATGACGGCTTTTGCATCAACATTCTGGACACCCCCGGC
>JAZSCJ010000077.1:0-2882 GCA_045602885.1 Oscillospiraceae bacterium | reverse complement strand
AGCTACTTGCGCCCAAAAACGGTGCGCTGATCGTGTCTACTTATCTGGTGCAGGCACTGGTGGGGCTGGTTATTTCCATCGGCTTGGCCTACACCATCATGCCCGACCTCTTCAAGGCGAGCGGTGTTCTGCTGCCCATGGCATACGGACAGGGCCCCGGCCAGGCCAACAATGTAGGCAGCACCTATCAAGCACTGGGCTTTGCCGGTGGGCGCAGCTTCGGTCTGTCTTTGTCGGCCGCCGGTTATCTGTGCGCCTGCGTGGTGGGCGTAATTTGCATGAACGTTCTCAACCGCAAGGGCAAGCTCCGCCGGGTCAAGGATGCCGACAACGTCGTTTCCGGCTCGGTCACCATCGACACCTTTCAGGACAGCAACGAAGCGCCCATTTCCGAATCGGTGGACCGCCTAAGCGTCCAATTCGCTCTGGTGCTGCTGGTTTATCTTCTGACCTATCTGCTGACCTGGGGCGTTGTAGCTTTGCTGGAGTGGCTTGCTCCGGGTCTGGCCAAAATGGTCAGCACGCTGCTCTGGGGCTTCAACTTCATCGTGGGCTCGCTGATCGCCGCCCTGTGCCGCAGCCTGTTCAAAGGCTTGAAAAAGGCCAATCTGATGCGTCGGCAGTATCAGAACAATTATCTGCTCAGCCGCATTTCCGGCCTGGCCTTCGATTTCATGATCGTGGCCGGCATTGCCAGCATCAACATCAGCGATCTTTCCGGCAACTGGCTTCCCTTCCTGCTCATGGCGGTCGTCGGCGGCATCACGACCTTTTGTTACCTGCTGTGGCTGTGTAAAAAACTCTACCCCGGCTATGTGTACGAGGGCTTTTTGTCCATGTACGGCATGCTGACCGGTACCATCAGCTCCGGCGTTTTGTTGCTGCGTGAAATTGACCCCGAGCTGAAAACCCCGGCCTCCAACAACTTGATCACGGGCAGCTCTTTTGGCATCATTTTCGGCATTCCCGTTTTGCTGCTGATCTCCTTTGCGCCCAAAAGCGATTTGACTGTGTATGTGGTTCTGGGTCTGGTCGTGCTCTATCTGGCCGCACTTTTGCTGTTTATCCTTTTGGCCCGTCCCAAACAGCGCAAATCGTAACCAACCCCACTGCAATTCTGAAGGGAGGTATGCCCCATGGACAAGAAGAAGCTCCAAACCTTGCTGTTTGGGGAAGCCGACCTCAGCACCCCTTTGTCCCAGCGCAATCCAAGCTACCACAAGATCGCCAGAAACGTTGCCCTGTGCGGCGTCATCTTCTCCCTGTTTCTGATGCTCTTTAACCTGCGGCTTCATCATTACGGCACGCTTGCCGTCACCTTTTTCGTTCTGATCATCTTTTCGCTGGTTCTGGTTCTGTTTCACAAAAACAAGGACGGCGCCGGGCGTGCCGTCCTGGCTGTGGGATTGATCATCCCTTTCTGCCTGCTTCTCATTTTCTCCCTGGGCGACGGCTTTGCCGCCACGTGGTCCATCACCATCCCCCTGGCGGCCATGTGGCTGGTAGCGCTGCACATCGGATTGTATATCAGCCTGGGCTTTCTGGGCCTGTTGGTGATCCTTTTTTACACGCCGCTGCGTCAATATCTGGATTACCCCACCGCCTTCATGGATTATTATCCCCTTTTATTCCTGTTTGTTACCGTTTTGTCCCTTTGTATCATGCGGGAATACTACACCTATCAGCACCGGCAGTACATCCAGCAGGAAAATCTGAAGCACACCATTGAAGAAGAGCGCCGAAAGGCCGAAGAGATCTCGTTGGAAACCATCCTGTCCATTTGCAACGCGGTGGAAGCCAAGGACGCTTACACCAACGAGCACTCCCAGCGTGTGGCCTACATTTCCTGCATGATCGCGCAGGAGCTGGGCTGGCCGCCGGAGCAGGTCGACGTGCTCCACAAGATCGCGCTGCTGCATGACATCGGTAAGATCGGCGTACCCGACAGCGTGCTGAAAAAGCCGGAGCGGCTGACCGACGAGGAATACGAGCAAATGAAGCAGCACACCTTCATCGGGGCCGAGATCCTCAAAGAGCTGACCACGCTGCCCAACGTGGCACTGGGCGCAAAATATCATCACGAACGCTACGACGGCACCGGTTACCCCAACAAACTAACCGGGGAAGACATCCCCATCGAGGCCCGCATCATCGGCGTGGCCGACGCCTTCGATGCCATGAACTCCCAGCGCATCTATCGGGAGCTGTGTGACATGGACTATGTGTTCACCGAGCTGGAGCGCGGCCGGGGCACCCAATTTGACCCCGCCGTGGTGGACGCACTGCTGCGCGTCATTGGCCGCAACCCAGAGGAAACCTGATCCCCTGTAAAAACAACTGCCGCCCCGGGCAAGCCTTGCCCGGGGCGGCGTATTTTCTTCTCGTTATATCCAAACCCTATGTCACTCAAGGGCGAATGACACCGATGCGTTTCAATGCCATGACCAAAGCAGGGATCAAAACGATCTGCAGCACGATACCGGGTACCGCGTTGACCACCGCGCCGGCCACAAAGGCCTCCCAGCCGAAACCCTTTTGAAATGCGCCGAAAATCAAGGCCGCCGCAATACCCCATACCACCCGACCGGCCACCATGGCGCCCAGAAGGGAGCCATAGATACACCCCCTGGTCTTGGGCAGACGGCGGTAAAGCAGCCCGGAAACCATACCGTAGGTCAACAATTCCGCAGCCATGGCCAGCGCCGCATGCAGATAGGGCACAGAAAAGAACATGTGACGAAGCAGCGGCGCAAGCAGACCCACCGCCAGCGCCCACCATGGGCCGCATAAAAACCCGGCCAGCAGGACCGGCAGGTGCATGGGACAAAGCATATTCCCGACCTCCGGGATCTGTCCGCTCAAAAAGGGCAGGATCTGACACA
>JAZSCJ010000076.1:0-12986 GCA_045602885.1 Oscillospiraceae bacterium | reverse complement strand
AGAGGCCAAAAAGCGTGACCACCGCCGTCTGGGCAAGGAGCTGGGTCTGTATATGCTGCGCGACGAAGGCCCCGGCTTCCCCTTCTTTTTGCCCCGCGGCATGGTACTGCGCAACACTCTGATCGACTACTGGCGTCAGGTGCATAAGCGCTACGGCTATGTCGAGTGCTCCACCCCCATGATGATGAACCGTCAGCTGTGGGAGCGCAGCGGTCACTGGGGTCACTACAAAAACAATATGTACACCACCGTCATTGACGAGGTGGACTTTGCCATCAAGCCCATGAACTGCCCCGGCGGTATGATCGTCTACTCCAGCGAGCCTCACTCCTACCGCGACCTGCCCCTGCGTGTAGGCGAGCTGGGTCTGGTACACCGCCATGAGCTGTCCGGCGCGCTGCACGGTCTCTTCCGCGTGCGCTGCTTCACCCAGGACGATGCCCATATCTTCATGACCTGGGATCAGATGAAGGACGAGATCAAAAATGTGGTCAAGCTGTTTGACGAGGTCTACTCGGTGTTCGGCCTGACCTATCAGATCGAGGTTTCCACCATGCCCGAGGATCACATGGGCGACGAGAAGGACTGGGATTTCGCCACCGAGACCCTCAAGGCCGCCGTGGCGGAAATGGGCAAGGATTATATCATCAACGAGGGCGACGGCGCCTTCTACGGCCCCAAGCTGGACTTCCACCTGTCCGACTCGCTGGGCCGCACCTGGCAGTGCGGCACCATTCAGCTGGGCATGCAGCTGCCCGAGCGCTTTGAGCTGGAGTACACCGGCGTGAGCGGCCAGAAGCACCGGCCCCTCATGATCCACCGCGTGGTGCTGGGCTCCATTGAGCGCTTTATCGGCGTGATCACCGAGCACTTTGCCGGTGCCTTCCCCGTGTGGCTCAACCCGGTGCAGGTCAAGATTCTGCCCATCACCGACCGCGCCGCCGAGTACGCCGAGCAGCTGTCTGCCGCTCTGGATGCCAAGGGTTTCCGCGCCGAAGTGGACGGCCGCAACGAGAAGATCGGCAAGAAGATCCGCGAAGCCACCCTGGACAAAATCCCCTATATGCTGGTGGTCGGCGACCGCGACATGGAAAATGGTACCGTGTCCGTCCGTCTGCGCAATGGCGAAGATCTGGGCGCCATGACGCTGGAGCAGTTCGTCGAGCGCATCGGTGACAAAGTCAACACCAAGGCTCTGGATCTGTAATAACCTCTATCGGGAGCGCCGCAGTTGCGGCGCTCCCGATAATTTGAAACGGAGGGACGCATCATCTTTAACAACAAAAGTCTTTGGCGGCTGCTGATTCCCATTATCCTGGAACAGCTTTTGACCTCGCTGGTGGGCACGGTGGACACCATGATGGTGTCCAATGTCAGCTCGGCCGCCGTTTCGGGCGTCTCTCTGGTGGACTCCATCAATAAGCTCATCCTCTTCCTGTTTACCGCGCTGGCCACCGGCGGCACGGTGGTCTGCTCGCAATATCTGGGGCGCAGGGATCGAAACAACGCCAGTAAGGCCGCCCGTCAGGTCTTGCTGTCGGCGGCCGTACTGGGCGTGGTGGTATGCGTGGTGTGCCTTTTGCTGCGCAAGGGGATGCTGCGGCTCATCTTTGGCACGGTGGAGGCCGACGTCATGCAGGCGGCCGAAACCTATCTGCTGTACACCGCCTTTACCTATCCCTTTATCGCCCTGTTTAACGCCGGGGCGGCCATCTTCCGCTCCTCGGGCAATACCCGGCTGCCCATGATCGTGTCGGTTTGCTCCAACGCGCTCAATGTGATCGGAAACGCCGTGCTCATGTTTGTCTTTGACCTGGGCGTGACCGGCGCGGCCATTGCCACGCTGATCTCCTTTGTGGCGGGTGCCATCGCCATTCTGATCTGCCTGTGCCGACCGGGACAGGAGATCGTTATCGGGCGGCTGACCGACCTGCGGCCGGATTGGACGGTCATTCTTCTGGTGCTCAGCATCGGTCTGCCCACCGGCGTTGAAAACGCCATGTTTCAGTTGGGCAAGCTGATGGTGCAAAGCACGGTCTCCACGCTGGGCACCGCTGCCATGGCCTCCAACGCCATCATCACCGTGCTGGAGTACATGGGCTCCATGCCCTCCATGGCCATCGGAACCGGCATGATGACGGTGGTGGGCATTTGCATCGGCGCCGACCGCCCCGACGAGGCCCGCGCCAACATCAAAAAACTGACCCTCTGGGGTGCCGGAGTGCTGCTGGTCATCAACTGGGTCATTTTTGCGCTGACCATCCCGGTCACCCGACTGACCGGACTGACTGCCGAGGAGACCCGGCTGACCATTCACGTCATGCTGGTCATCAGCATCCTCAAGCCGGTGCTCTGGCCTCTGGCCTTTCTGCCCATCAACGGCATGCGTGCCGCCGGCGACGTACGCTTTGGCATGATCGCCTCCACCCTGTCCATCTGGATCTGCCGGGTGGGTCTGACCACCGTACTGTGTCGGCTGCTGGACGTGGGTCTGATCGGCATTTGGATGGGCTTTTTTGCCGACTGGACGGCCCGATCCATTGTCTTCTCCCTGCGCTATCGCAGCGGCAAATGGGCCAACCACACGGTCATTGGTCGGGATACCACACAGTGAAAAAATGCGTGAGCTGCTTTGTCAGCTCACGCATTTTTTATAGTCGGAAGTATTGGCGCAGCAAGGCAGGCGCGTCATGGGACAGCAGCACGGTGCCCTGTTCCTGCAGGCATTGGCATATGTACCCGTCCTCCGGCTCCTGCCGGCCAAACTCGGCCAGACAGGCCGCTCGGCCGCTCACCACCAGCACATAGCCCTCCGCCACGCCGTACAGCACCCCGTCGGTTTGCCCGGCGTCCAGCGCCGCGACCCCTTGTAACAGCGGCTCGCTGTCGGTAAAGTACCAGACGGTGCGCCGGGGGTGGCGCACCGACACAAAGACCAGCACGCCGCAGGCATCGGGATAGACCTCCAGCTCCAGCGGCTCGGCCCAGTCCAGATCCGCCCGACCCAACGCCTCCCGGGCCAGCTTTCCCGTCTGCGCCCGGGTCAGCTCCCCGGCACACATGCCACGGCGGCGCAGATCCTCCGGCGAGAGAAACAGCACCATGCTGGTATCATTGATGGGTTGAATGGTCATATTTTCGCTCCTTTTTCACAAGCTGTTTTCCCACGACCATTATAAAAAAATCCGGACGTCATTCCTACCTGTAATGGTTGGCATCGGCGTAAAAATGTGTTAAAATAAAAGATAATTCATTTGAAATGTGGTGACTGCTATGGACCTGACCGAGCGCATGCTGGAGCACAGCTGTCTTTACGAGGGTGTCATTGTAAACGTAACTATGGACCGGGTCGAACTGCCCAACGGGCATACCTCCCGGCGCGAAGTCGTGGTACATCCCGGCGGCGTGGCCGCCCTTCCGCTGAATGACGACGGCACGGTCACCGTGGTGCGTCAGTTCCGCTACCCCTTCGGCCGGGTGCTGACCGAGATCCCGGCCGGCAAGCTGGAGCCGGGCGAAGATCCGCGCCAGGCCATCCTGCGTGAGCTGGAGGAAGAGATCGGCGCCCAGGTGGGCGAGTTGATCGACCTGGGATGTATGTACACCTCCCCCGGCATTACGCAAGAGGTCTTGCACCTGTATCTGGCACGGGGACTGACCTATGGTGACTGCCACCCCGATGAGGACGAGTTTCTGGAAATCGCCCGCATTCCCTTTGACACCCTGCTGGAACAGGTCATGAGCGGAGCGATCCAGGACGGCAAAACCGTGGCCGCCGTACTGAAAACCAAGCTGCTGAAATAAAAGGAGGCTTGCCCCATGAGCAAACGCATCCTGATCGTAGAAGACGAACAGAATATTGTGGACATCCTCAGCTTCAATCTGACCCGGGAAGGCTATGACACCATGGAAGCCCTGGACGGAAAGACCGGGCTTCAGTTGGCCCTGGAACAGGACCCCGATCTGATCCTGCTGGATCTGATGCTGCCGGAAATGAACGGCTTTGATGTGTGCCGCACCCTGCGTGAGCGCGGTCTGGCCACCCCGGTCATCATGCTGACTGCCCGGGAGGAGGAGACCGACAAAGTCCTCGGACTGGAACTGGGCGCCGACGACTATATCACCAAGCCCTTTTCCATGCGTGAGCTGCTGGCCCGAGTCAAGGCCAACATCCGCCGCAGCAACATGACGGGCGAAGCCCCTGCGCCAGTCAGCAGCGCTGCTCGGCTGGATCTGGGCCGTGTGATCATCGACACCGAGCTTTTGACCGTCTACAAAGACGGTGGCGCGCTGGAGCTAACCCAGCGGGAATATGAGCTGATCAAGTTCCTCGCCTCACAGCCGGGCAAAGTGTTCTCTCGTGAGGCATTGATGGAACACGTCTGGAATTACGACGGCTATGTGGGCGATGTGCGTGCCGTGGATGTGGCCATTCGCCGTCTGCGTGAAAAAATCGAGGACGATCCGGCCGCCCCCGTCTTTATCATGACCCGCCGTGGATTGGGCTATCTGTTCAACGCCTAAGGCACACAATCCCCTTCCGAAAGGAGGCTGCCCCTCTTGTTTCGCAGTCTGCACATGAAACTGGTGCTCATTATGGTGCTGCTTATCATCTCGCTGATGACGGTGGTGGGCGCCTTTTTGACCAATTCGGTCTCCCAGTTCTATATGGAAGATTTTTACGCACAAATGGAGACCGTCTTTTCCGACGTGACCTTTGCCCGGGATCTGACCACGCCGGGCGAGCACGAAGACAACGGTGCCGACGCCCTGCAGCAGGTCATGCAGTCCTACATGGCTGCGCTGGGTGTAGATACCCGTAACCGCAACTACTACATTCTGGACGGCACCGGAAACTTTCTGACCGGCTCCGATCCGGAGGGCGGCGCTCAGCTGACCTACACCCACAATCTCACCGCTGCGCTGCGCGGCGAAACCGGCTCGGCCGGCGATCCGGCCGCCGGCTACATGGATGTGGCCGTCCCCATTGAGCGCGGCGGCAGCTCTTACGTCATCTACATTCTGGACAACCGCTCCACGGTGGAGGCTTTGAGCAACGAGCTGTTTACCCTCATTCTGGAAGCACTGGTCTTTGGTCTGATCATCTCGGTGCTTTTGTCCTTCCTGCTGGCTAAAACCATGATCACCCCCATCGAACGGCTGACCGCCGCCGCCGAACACGTGGCCGACGGTGACTTCTCCCGAAAGATCGAAGTGGCCGCCCGGGACGAGATCGGCACGCTGACCAGCGCCTTTAACGACATGGCCCAGCAGCTCAAGGACACGCTGGACGCCGTGGAAAACGAACGCAACAAGCTCAGTACCCTGTTTTTGCACATGACCGACGGCGTAGTGGCCTTTGGCCGGGACGGCCTTTTGATCCACGCCAATCCGGCGGCCGAGCGTATGCTGCAAACCGCGCTGGCTTCGGGCACTGAGTACGCCCCCCTGTTCGGCGATCTTGCGCCGCTGTTTCAAGTGCTTTCCGCCCCGGCCGGTGGCTATGTAGAGGGCGAACGTGAAGTGCGTGGACGCAATCTGGCCCTGCTGCTGGCCCCCTTCTCCAGCGAAAGCCAGGGCGGTGCGCTGGTGGTCATCCGCGACGTGACCGAGCAGCACAAGGTAGAGGAGCAGCGCCGGGAATTTGTGGCCAATGTGTCCCACGAGCTGCGCACGCCGCTGACTAACATTCGCTCCTATGCCGAAACGCTGTCGGACAGCGCCGGGGATCTGCCCCCCGAAATGCAGCGCAACTTCCTGGGTGTCATCCTCAACGAAAGCGACCGCATGACCCACATCGTGCAGGATCTGCTGACCCTGTCCCGGTTCGATTCGGGCCACAGCGAGCTCAAGCTGACCCGTTTTTCCTTTGAAAGCACCCTGCGTGACCTGTATCATGCCGTGTTGCTGGAGGCGCAGCGCCATGAACATGAGATCATTCTGGATCTGCCCGACGATCTGCCCGAGATCCGGGCCGACCGGGAGCGTATTCTGCAAGTCATGATGAATGTGGTCTCCAACGCCATCAAATACACCCCCAACGGCGGCCGCATCACCATTTCGGCCGGCCGATGCGGCGAACGGGTCTGGATGGAAGTCGAGGACAACGGCATCGGTATCCCCGCCGAAGACCGCGAGCGCATTTTTGAACGTTTTTACCGGGTGGACAAGGCCCGTTCCCGTCAGTCGGGCGGCACCGGTCTGGGTCTTTCCATCGCCACCGAGATCATGAACCGCCACGAAGGCTCCCTGTGTCTGGTTGACCGGGATGGCCCCGGCACTACGGTGCGCATGGAACTGAATGTGGAGGGCCCCCACCATGAAGAATGATCGCCGCACCCGACTGGTGGAGTGGGGCAAGACGGCGCTGATCGTTGCGTTGTCCCTTTCGGGCATTTACCTTTTGGGGCTTGCGCAGTTTGCCAGCGGCTCGCTTGACCGCTTGCACGATCTGTTGTTTTCCACGCCTGCTTCTCACTCCACCCCCACCCCGGTCCAGCCCGCTTCCGCCATGGCTTACCCGGTGCGGCTGGCGGTGTATCAAAACGGCCAGCGCTATGGTCTGCAGTACGACCGGAACACCACCGATGCGGTGTATTCCCAGCTGCTCACCCTGCTTTCCGAAGCCTTGAGCAGCGCCGGGACACCGCAAAGCGTCACACAGCAAGACTGGAACACAGCGCTGTGTCGCACCGGGATTTACGTGGACTACCTTTATCCCATTCCCCTCCATTCCCTGTCCGGCTGGCTAAACAGCGGTTTGGGCAACTCTGCCTTGACAGGAAGTGCCCGGCGCATCTGTCTGGCCGAGGATGACGCCGGCGGCGTTTCCCTGTTCTATATCAATGCATCCGACGGCTCGTATTATGCCAGCCGCACCACGCTTTCGTTAACCAGCCATCTGGAAACGGCGGTACGGGATACCTCGCCCAACGGCGCTTTGTTTGCCTTTGAAGTGCCCGGCATGGAGTCGCTGGACCCCTACACGCTGCTGACCACCACCCCGCAGGCCAGAATTTACCACGCAGACAACCCTCTTCTGACCGACAGCAAGCGTGTGTCCGAACTGTTGACTGTGTTGGGCTTCCGTTCCCAAAGCATCGCATTGGACCCCGTTTCGGGCGGTCAATATGTGGAGGGCAACGACTTTTTCCGTCTGTCCCCCAACGGGATGGTCAGCTTCCACACCGTGGGCAACTCCGACGCGCGACTTCACATCCCCAACCTCAGCCTTTCCGGCACGCTGGATTATGTGCGCGCGCTGGCCAACCAAACTGCTGGAGCCTGGTGCGGTGAGGCCCGGCTCAATCTCTCCCAGGTGCAGGAAACCCCGGAGGGGCTGGAGGTCACGTTCCAGTACTGTCTGAACGGCTCGGCCGTAACGCTCAAGCAGGCGGATGCGGCACGATTTCTGGTAAAAAACGGTACCATCATTGACTTTTCTCTCTATCTGCGCACCTACACCGATACACAGGAAACCACGCCTCTGCTCCCTGTTGGGCAAGCCACCGCCGCTATGGAGGCACTGGACGCAAACGGCCGTGAGCTGACGCTGGTCTATCAAGATTCGGGCGCAGAAACCGTGATGGCCTGCTGGGCGGCAGAATAATTCTACTTTGACGGGAGGTGGCCGATGTGGAATGGCCTAAGTTAAAAAACATCATCATTGCGATCCTGCTGCTGGCCAACCTCTTTCTCCTTGTCATGGTGGGCGCGCAGGAGCGCAGTTCGTTGCGCCAGCAGGAGCAGGCGCTCACCGATGCGTTGACCATATTGCAGGACAACGGTATTCGCTTGGCGCGCGACACCGTCCCCGATGAAATGGCGCTGGCTGCACTGACCACCAGCCGCGATGTACAACAGGAAGCCGTACTGGCCGCGGAATTGCTGGGCACCTGTACGGTTTCCGATCTGGGCGGCGGACGCTATTCCTACGATGGGCCGCTGGGTCATGCCGAGTTTCGCAACAACGGAAACTTCAGCGTGACCTTTGACCCGGGCGTATATGCATCGCCGCAAGACACCAACCTGGAACTGCACGCACTAACCTCCCTGCAACACATCGGCTTTGTGGGAACGCAGGTCTCCCAGGAAGAGACCGATTTGCAAAACCTCCTGACCCTGCGGCAGACGTATCAGGGCCTGCCCGTGTTTTCCTGTCAGGTCACGCTGGGATATGATGAACAAGGCGAGCTTCGCTCCATTTCCGGCCAGCGACTGATCGGCACCCCCACGCCGGACAACAATCAAGCCGCCATCACCATCCCCACCGCCCTGCTTCGCATCCTCAACGGCATCACCGGTCTGGGCGATGTTTGCAGCGAGATCAACGACATCACGGCAGGCTATCAGCTCTCCTCCTCCGACACCGTGCGTATGATCCCGGTCTGGCAGATCACCACCGACACCGGCGCCTACATTCTCAACACGCTGACCGGCGAATTGACCCGAGCATAAAACCAAACCGGGCATCGGCTCAAAAGAGCCGATGGCCGGGTTTATTTCTTGTTTGTTAATGCGTCATTGCAATGTCACGCACACCTTTGAGGTTGCGCACCGGACGCCAAACCAGCAGGGCGATGACGTAATCCACACAGGAATGCAGGATGGTCACCAGACCGACCGGCAGGAACACCGTCAGCCACAAGCCGCCCTTGTCGGCAATCAGATCGGTGCCGAAGAACAGCACCATGACGATAACCGTTTCCAGCACGGCGTGGACCAGCGCCACCACCAGACAAAACAGCGCGCTCTTCACCGGGCGATAGAGAATGTCCGGGTGCTTCTTGAGCCACAGCGCCCCAAAGACTGCCCAGAGCAAATGGGTCAGGGCGCGCAGCACGATGGGGATGGGAGTGGTCAGCAAAAAGCCCAGGGTACAGCCCACTGCCACGGCAGCCGCCGTGGCAGGCGACAGGAACATCGCCAGGAAAATGGCCACGTGGGAAGCCAGCGTCATAGAGCCGGCCGGGCCAAGATAGATCTTAACCGGGGAAACCACGGGGATCACAATGCCAATGGCTACCAGCAGCGCCATTACAGCCAGACGCAGAATATTCCGATTGCGGTTCATTATCAAATCCTCCAACATGTGTATAGTTTGGTGTCATGACACCTCCGATTGCCTGTTATTATACCAGTTCAACATCAATTGTCAATCGTCACTTTACACATATCCCAGCAGCCCGCGCACCGAAACATCTCCGGCGTTGACGATGCCCCGGCTGCCATCCTCCCAGCGCACCACCAGGGCGAAGTCCTCGTCAATGGATTCGGCAAAGGCGCTGCGGCTCTGCCCGGCTTGCAGCAGTCGCACCGGCTGCCCGGTGGTCAGACAGTCGGCGCGATAGCGAACCAGATACCGCTCTTTTTGGGCAGGAAAGTCCTGCACCATGGCATCGATGGCCCGAATCACAGCCGCCGCCAACTCGTTTCGATCCACGCTGTGACCCAGCGCCTGCTCCAGCGAGATGGCCATGTCCTTCAGTTCCGCTCCGAAGTCCTCTTCGGTCTGGGACACATTGATGCCTACACCGGCCACCACATACTGCAGCGCGCCGGTGGCGCTGTCCAGACTCATCTCGGTCAGAATGCCCCCTAGTTTTCTGCGGTGCAGGATGATGTCATTGGTCCATTTGATGCCGGGGCGCAGGCCGATGGCTTGCTGTATCGCGTCACACACCGCCACGGCGATCCACGCGGTCAGATGAATGACCTCGGCAGCAGGCAACTGCGGCCGCAGCAACACCGAAAGATACAGACCCTTTCCGGCCGGCGATGCAAAGCCGTTGTCCCGGCGGCCACGGCCGGCCGTCTGCTGCGTGCTGAGCACCACCGTGCCGTGGGGTGCCCCCTGCTCGGCCAGCGTTTTGGCGTAATTGTTGGTGGAGTCCACACAGTCCAGGCAGACCAGATGCCCCCCCACAACGCACCCCTGCAAAGCACCCTGCAGCGCCCGGTTTATCTCTGTGTCTGTGCAGGATTGCTCCCTTGTTTGCTGCCATTGCGGCGGCGTCATTTCATACTTCACGGCTTCACCCCCCGGTATCCTTTGTTTGATTGTAAATCATTGTACCACAAGCGATTTCATTTTAAAAGGCATAAACACTGCCGATGCCGCATACTGTGTACAAACTGTACAAGTACGGGAGGGTTTGGTGTGCCATACGAAGAAAAGCAGATGCCCCATCATATCACGCTGGACGCGCGCAGCAGCTTATCGGTCTCCGGCGTGGAAGAAGTGGAAAGTTTTGATGAAAACACCATCGTCATGGTCACGGTCAAGGGTACTCTGGTGGTGCGCGGTGAAGAACTGCACATGGAAAAGCTCAGTCTGGACGGCGGCGAGGCCCGGATCGAGGGCACGGTGGATTCGCTGACCTATGAAGATCACGGCCGGGAAAAGGGGGGCTTTTTCGCCCGCCTGCTGCGCTAACGATGGAAATTTCGCTCGCCGGTCAGGCCGCCGCCCTGACCGGCGCGGTTTCGCTGGGGCTGTGCGTGGGGCTGCTGTACGACTTGATGCGTCTGCTGCGCCGACGCATCCGGCTGCCCCTGCTGGGGCCCGTTCTGGATCTGCTGTTCTGGGCGCTCGTCACCACGGCCCTGTTTCTCTATGTCCAGGCCGCCACCGGGGGACAGGTGCGCATTTATGTT
This sequence comes from Oscillospiraceae bacterium, assembly GCA_045602885.1. Taxonomy (GTDB): domain Bacteria; phylum Bacillota; class Clostridia; order Oscillospirales; family Oscillospiraceae; genus JAJPXI01. Next base: position 2,330 of record JAZSCJ010000076.1, on the reverse strand, counting down.
CTGCTTTCCCTGTTTGGCGGCGCCGTGGCCTACTTCCTGACTTTGAGTGACGGCGTGTTGCTTCTGGGCGGCCTGTTGGCCGACGGGGTGACCGTTTTCCTCCGCACCCTGCTGCTTCCCTTGCGATTACTGTCAAAATTTCTGAAAAAACTTGAACTTTTTTTCAAAAACATCTTTCTTTATCGCCGCAAATGGGTTAAAATAGAAGCCACATTCGAGGGAATGGAAGATGAGGCCCCCCGTTGGGCCGCCCACAGGGAAGGAGGGGATTGCCATGCACGTGAAACGAGCCGGTCTGCTGACCAAGTTGCTGATCCTGGTTCTTCTGGTGGCGGTGGCGTCCTCTCTGCTGGAACTCAACAGCCGACTGAATCAGGCGCAGGCACAAAAAGACGCCCTGATCCGACAGGTTTCGGCTCAGGCTCAGACCAACGCCGATCTGGCCGACGCCATTGAGCACAGCGATGACCTTGACCGAATCACCGATGTCGCCCGGGAAAAGCTGGGTCTGGTGACTCCGGGTGAGATCATTTTTTACAGCATGGGTGACTAAAGCCCACCCTTCTATTGCCCCAAACTAAGGAGGATATTTCGGTCTATATGGAGTTCGGTGTTGGTTCGATCGTAGAGGGAAAGGTTTCCGGTATTACCAAGTTCGGTGCGTTTGTTACGCTGCCCGAGGGAAAGTCCGGTCTGGTTCACATTTCCGAAATCGCATACTCTTATGTCAATGATGTGCATGAGCATCTGGCAGAAGGCGATTCGGTCAAGGTCAAGGTCATCGGGATCGATGACGCAGGCCGCATCAATTTGTCCATCAAAAAGGCGACCGAGCCGCCTGCTCGCCCTGCACCCCGTCCCGCGGCCCGTCCGCAATCGGGTAACCGGGAGCCGCGCACCTTTACCCCCGCCCCCCCCAAGGAACCCATCAGCTTTGAGGATCGTCTGAAGCAGTTTATGGCGTCCTCGGACAGCAAGCTGTCCGACCTGCGCAGCGCAGAGCGCCGCAACAACCGCCGGGGCGGCCGCAGATAAACACGATACATAAAAAAAGCGGGCGTCTTCCTTGCCGGAAGGCGCCCAAATTATATGTGCGGGAGATAGGAATGGAACGAATCGCCATCAAGCAGAGCACTTGCTGGGTGATCGCATTCCCATTGTACTGTAATTTCCAGAATATGTCAAACACTTGTTTTGTCGAAGGAACGGTGAGAAGATGAAGCACCTGCATTACAACGACATTGTACAGGCCGTGCGGGATCTGTGCATTCAGGCCAACTGCCAATTGCCCGCGGATGTGCGCGCGGCCATCTGCCGCGCCCGGGCACAGGAGGAGTCCCCGGTGGGGCAGTCCATTCTGGGCGATCTGGAGCAAAACTTCACCTTTGCCGGGCAGCGGAATTTGCCCATCTGTCAGGACACCGGCATGGCGGTGGTCTTTGCTGATTTGGGGCAGGACTGCCGCATCGAGGGCGGTCTGCTCACCGATGCCATCCACCACGGCGTAGCCCGGGGGTACCTTGAGGGCAATCTGCGTCTGTCGGTGGTGGGCGATCCGCTGCGCCGGGTCAACACCAACGACAACACCCCGGCCATCATCCATCTGCGTCTGGTGGAGGGCGACCGACTTTCTTTGACAGTGGCCCCCAAGGGCTTTGGCAGCGAGAACATGACCCGGCTCAAGATGTTCACCCCCTCGGCCACCCCAACGGATGTGGAGGATTTTATCGTTTCCTGCGTGTCTGACGCCGGTTCCAACCCCTGTCCGCCGGTCATTGTGGGCGTAGGACTGGGCGGAACCTCGGAAACAGCCGCCCTGTTGGCCAAGCGTGCCCTGCTGCGCCCGGTGGACGGGCAAAGCGATGACCCCTTCTACGCCGATATGGAGCGCCGGGTGCTCCAGCGCATCAACGCCCTGGGCATTGGGCCGCAGGGTCTGGGCGGCCGTATCACCGCCCTTTCGGTGTGCATCCTGCCCCACGCCACCCACATTGCCGGCCTGCCCTGCGCCGTCAATCTGGGCTGTCATGTGACCCGTCACGCAACAAAAATTCTGTAACCCCCCTTATATCACAGTCTGCCGTCGCGCGGACTGTGATATTTTTATAAAAATTTTCCAAAAAGGGGTGACTTTCTTGTGCGAATGTGCTATGATAAAGTCGGAGGCCAAGCGGTCTTAGGAAGACAATTGATAGATTCAACTCCTTGGCTCACAGAACGACATGGCTACGATCCGACTTTATATCACAGTCTGCCGTCGCGCGGACTGTGATATTTTTATAAAAATTTTCCAAAAAGGGGTGACTTTCTTGTGCGAATGTGCTATGATA
>JAZSCJ010000075.1:0-22010 GCA_045602885.1 Oscillospiraceae bacterium | reverse complement strand
CCTGGTTGACGACGCGGAGCTGCTGGAGCTGGTCGGGATGGAGATCCGCGAGACTCTGTCCGGCTACGCGTTCCCCGGCGACGACATCCCCGTCATCAAGGGTTCCGCTCTGGACGCCCTGACCAACGATTCCAACGATCCCTCTCACGAGGACTTCGCTTGCATCAAGGAGCTGATGGACGCTGTTGACAGCTACATCCCCACTCCTCCCCGCACCAACGAGCTGCCCTTCCTGATGCCCGTTGAGGACGTCTTCACCATCTCCGGCCGTGGTACCGTTGCTACCGGCCGTGTCGAGCGTGGCCAGCTGAACATGGGCGACAAGGTCCAGATCGTCGGCCTGGACGAGGAGATCAAGGAGACCACCGTTACCGGTATCGAGATGTTCCGCAAGCTGCTGGACTACGCTGAGGCCGGCGACAACATCGGCGCTCTGCTGCGTGGTATCGCTAAGACCGACATCGAGCGCGGCCAGGTTCTGTGCAAGCCCGGTTCCATCAACCCCCACACCAAGTTCGTTGGCCAGGTTTACGTCCTGTCCAAGGAAGAAGGCGGCCGTCACACTCCCTTCTTCAACAACTATCGTCCTCAGTTCTACTTCCGTACCACCGACGTGACCGGCGTCATCTCCCTGCCCGAGGGCACCGAGATGTGCATGCCCGGCGATAACGTCGACATGAAGGTCGAGCTGATCACTCCCATCGCTATCGAGAAGGGCCTGCGTTTCGCTATCCGTGAGGGTGGCCGTACCGTCGGTTCCGGCGTCGTTATCGACATCGAGGAGTAATTTACTGCTCTTACAAGAACTCCGCTGCGTAACGCAGCGGGGGTCTTTTTTTGGTACGGCCACCCTCAACGCGCCGCGTGGCGCGTAAAAATAAATTGCGGCGCAATTTATTTTGCGCAAGGCGGGATTCATTTCCGCCGAGCATTGAAAAAAGGGAGAAAAAGCTGGTATAGTCCAAAATTTTCTTGATTGGGGCTGCGGGCTATAATTCCGCACAGTTTTCTCGTTCCAAAAAGTCAAAATATGTTTTTCCTGAAGTAAGACAAACTATAGTAGATATGTTATAATTAAAAATAACAATATCGTTAGACAAATCAGAATTTGACGGAGGAGTGTGAGTATATGACAACGTTTGAATACAAGGTTATTTCCATTCCTACAAGCATACCGCTTGGTGCAAAGGGATATGAGAAAATTGCAACTGAATTTGAAGCCACCCTTAATGAACTCGGTGCAGAGGGTTGGGAACTCATTCAGCGTGCAGATGGTTTCTTTTTCTTCAAAAGACCTGTTGAATAAATTCCAGTTTGTTGGAAAAATCAGCATTTGTTAAGGAGTGTGATTGTATGAAAAAAGCAATTATTGCCGCATTGGTAACAGCGTTTGTTGGATGGTTCTTTGCAGATTGGATTTCCCAGCTTCCAGAAATCGGCTGCGTTGTAGCCGTTGCGGTAATGGGAGGTTTTATTATCTACTTCAACGAACAAAAGAAGTAACTTTCTATTTGATAGACAAATTCCAGTTTGTTGAACTGTTTTGAGTTGTAATTTCGAATATGCGATAATAGGCAATCTTCAAAGAAAGTATGTCAGCAATCTTGTATATTAACAAGATTGCTGACCATCAATATTATTTTGGACTAAATCAGAAAAAGCGCGAAATCTTGCTATATGAAAAGAAATCTGTTATAATAATAAAACATTTATTGTAACAGGAGTGATTTACATGGAGTTTTTGAATGAGATCTTGAACTTCAACATTGCCGGCATCACGGTGAATAAAATTCTGTCGGCGATCATTCTGCTGGTGGTCTGCCTGATCGTGGTAAAGCTGATCATGCGCCTTGTGACAAAGCTTTTGACCAAATCCAAGCTGGAGCGCAGCCTGCACACCTTCGTGCGCACGGTCATCAAGGTGCTGCTGCTGTTTTTTGTGCTTTTGGTCGTTGCGCAGACGCTGGGCATCAACATGACGTCGCTGATCGCCGCGTTGTCTGTGGTCGGCTTGGCTGTGTCGCTGGCGGTGCAGAACAGCCTGTCCAATGTGGCCGGCGGCATTCAGGTTCTGGGTTCCAAGCCCTTTGTGGTGGGCGATTACGTTGAGGCCGGCGGCGTGGCCGGTACTGTCGCTGACGTGGGCATTTTTTACACCCGCATCAACACCGTGGACAACAAGCTGATCCAGGTGCCCAACAGCCAGATCGCCAACGAGAAGATCATCAATTACACCGCGGAGAAAGAACGCCGTGTGGATCTGACTTTTACCGCGTCCTATGATGCGCCGGTGGAGCAGGTGAAAAAGGCGGTGGAAGCGGTCATGGAAAGCCATCCGCTGGTTTTGACCACGCCCGAGCCCTTTGTGCGCGTTTCCGATTACCGCGAGTCGTCCATTGAGTACACCGTGCGGGCATGGTGTGCCACCGACGATTACTGGACGGTTTATTTTGACCTGCTGGAGCAGGTCAAGCAGGCCTTTGACAAGGCGGACATTCACATGACCTATCCGCATCTGAATGTCCACATGATGAAGGACTAAACCAAGCGAGAAACAAACGGCGCTGTGCCGCAAAGCACAGCCCCGTTATTTCATGCGGGCATTTCCAACCCATGTAAAAAGCCGTTGAGCTTTGCCGAAAGCACCTCGCCGCCGATGACGGTGTTTTTGTAAAGCAGCAAAGCGGCCTGCACACCGGCTTCCCCGGAGGGGTAATTGGTGATCTCGTACGTATAGCGTTTGACCCGTTTCCCGCAGTATTTGGTCAGATCAAAGCCCTGCGATTGCTGCAGGGCGAGGTACTGGGTATAGCTTTCGTCAAACTGTTCGGGGATCAGCATTTCCTCCACGGCCAACGGTTCGGGATCGACTTGCCAGCCGAAATGCTCCAGATAGGCAATGCGATCCTCATTGGTTTTTACCTTCTTTGGTGCGCAGGCCACCGCCGAGACCCCCACGTTTTCCTCAGTTTGAGGGCCATTCCAAGCCGAAATCGTACCGCACAGCAGAACCAACGCCGCTGCGCCGGCAACCAGTCGTTTTGGCGTTACCCGCGCGGTCAGAATGAACACAGCGCCACACTCCTTTCGTGGAAGCTCCGGCGCGGAAATGGGGACGCCGAACTTCTTGCCTTATTTCTATGTCATTTTGGCAAGGGATATGATACACTATCAAAAAAGAAAGGGGGCAGGCGCATGGAACGTCTGGATAAGCTGCTGGCCGGCACCGGACGCTGGTCCCGCAAAGAGGTCAAGGAATTGATCCGCACCGGCCGGGTGACGGTGAATGGAAGTGTCGCAGCCCGTGCCGAGGACAAGGTCGGCCCGGATGCTGTCCTTGCTGTGGATGGCGAGCAGGTGGGCTGCGGACTGTATTATCTGATGCTGCATAAGCCGGGCGGTGTGCTGTCGGCCACCGAAGATAAGCACCAGAAAACCGTGCTGGATCTGCTGCCCGAGCACCTGCGCCGGGTAGGGCTGTTTCCGGCCGGGCGGCTGGATAAGGACACCGAGGGTCTGCTTTTGCTGACCAACGACGGCCCACTGGCCCATATGCTGCTCTCGCCCAAGCATCATGTGGACAAGACCTATTTTGTCCGGGTGGATGGGGCGCTGGACCGAACGGACGTGCAGGCTTTTCAGGAAGGGATGACCCTGGCCGACGGCTATACCTGCATGAGTGCCGGACTGGAGTGTCTGGAGCGGCCGGACGAGGGGCTGGTGACCCTGCGTGAGGGAAAGTATCATCAAATCAAGCGGATGCTGGCCGCCCGGGGCAAGCCGGTGCTGTATCTGAAGCGCCTGACCATGGGGCCGCTGGTACTGGACGAGACGCTGACGCCGGGGGCATGGCGTGAGCTGACACAAGAGGAGAAACGGGCGCTGGGACGGTGATCGGTATACGCCGGTCGCGGCAATTGAGTGGGTCGATGCGTTTGTTCCGCTTCCTGTATTAGCCCCCTGCTCACGACGACTTTCGCGCTCTTAGTCACGCTGCGCCTGTTCGCGACGCGGCTCTAAGCTATTGCGACTGCACAAGCCGCTCTGCGGCGCCAAGGCGCCTTCGATGCGTTTGTTCCGCTCCATGTCTTAGCCTGCTGCTCACAACGGCTTTCGCGCTCTGGAATTATTTCGGCAAAATTAACAAAAAAATTTACATTTCCTATTGAAATCCGACCGAAAAACCAGTATAATTTGACTAATAGATTCCATGTCAAAGTGGCTTTGATATGGCGATATCGTTCAAAAATACATTTCAAAACAGGAAGAAAGGGGCATCTCTATGTCCAGCAGGGGATTTCAAAGCATTGTACTTCAAATGAAGGATTGCGCAGACCGCTATGTCGGTGTGATTGACGCCGATGGCACCGTAGTTGCCTGTAACGAACTGACCCTGATGGGGGAGCATTGGCCCAACGCAGTGGCCGCCATTGGTGGCAGCGAAGCCGAAACCATCGTTTGCGATGGTCGCACCTTTAAGCCGCTGAACAGCCTGGGCGCTCAGTTTGATTACGCTGCGTTTGCCTGCGGCGGCGATGATCGTGCTGCCTTGGTGTGCTCCATGGCTACCGTGGCTCTGAACGGCGCTAAGGCTTATTATGAAGAAAAGCATGACCGTGCTGCCTTCATCAAGAGCGTGATTTCCGATAACGTCCTTATGGGCGACATCTATGTTCGTGCCCGGGAGCTGCACTTCCAGGCCGAGGCACCGCGCGCCGTTTTGCTGGTGCGCCAGATGGGCGAGCCCGAAATGACGTTGCTTGAGACCGTTCAAAGCTTGTTCCCCGATAAGCAGGCTGACTTTGTGCTGTCGGTCAGTGAGAACGATGTGGTCGTCATCAAGCAGTTGCCCGAAGGCACCGAGAACCGTGAGCTGAGCAAGACGGCTCAGCGCCTGGAGGAAATGCTGGTCAACGAGAAGGGGCTCAAGGTAGTGATCGGCATCGGTACCATTGTCAACCACATCCGCGATTTGGCCCGCGCCTACAAGGAAACTCAGGTGGCCATCGAGGTCGGAAAGGTGTTTGACACCGAAAAGGTCATCATCAACTATGAGAATCTGGGTATTGGCCGTCTGATCTATCAGCTGCCCACCACCCTGTGCGAGATGTTCCTGCAGGAAGTGTTCAAGAAGAACCCCATCAGCTCTCTGGACAGCGAGACCTTGTTTACCATCAACAAGTTCTTTGAGAATAATCTGAATGTGTCTGAAACGGCACGCAAGCTGTTCGTCCACCGCAATACGCTGGTCTACCGTCTGGAAAAGATCAAGAAGCTGACCGGACTGGATCTGCGCGAGTTTGATGACGCTATCACGTTTAAGGTGGCATTGATGGTTAAAAAGTACCTGGTTTCCCGTGGAATCAACTCCTAAGCGCCTTGCCGGAGCGATTTTCGGGAACCGGACAGAAACGCCGAAATAAAGACGAGGGAAGGCGGGCGCTACATCAATGCGGCGTTCCGCTCCCCCGTTTTTCGTGCATATACAGAGGTAAGTTATGATTCGTCTGATCGACATCAAAAAGGAATACGACAACGGCGCCAAGGCTTTGAAGGGTGTCTCCCTGCGGATCGACGACGGTGAGTTTGCTTTTCTGGTGGGCCCCTCCGGTTCGGGAAAGTCGACCATCATCAAGCTGATCACGGCGGAAATCGCCGCCACCGAAGGGCGCATCATGGTCAACGGATATAATCTGAATACCATTCGCCCGCGGCAGGTGCCCCATATGCGCCGCACGCTGGGCGTGATCTTTCAGGATTTCCGCCTGATCGAGAAAAAAACCACGGCGGAGAACCTGGTCTTTGCCATGCGTGTGGCAGGTGCCTCCCCTCGGGAGATTCGCAAGCGCGTGCCCTACGTTCTGGAATTGGTGGATCTGCAGCATAAGGCCAACAGTCTGCCCTCCGAGCTTTCAGGCGGCGAGCAGCAGCGCGTAGCGATCGCCCGTGCGCTGGTCAACAATCCGCAGATGATCATTGCTGACGAGCCGACGGGCAATCTGGATCCCGAGCGGTCGCTGGAAATTATGATGCTGCTGGAAAAAATCAACCAGTTGGGTACCACCATGCTGGTGGTCACACACGAAAAGAATTTGGTGGATCGCTTTGCCAAGCGGGTCATTACCATTGAAAACGGACATGTCATTAGTGACGGAACAGGCGGGTATTATGGCCATGAAACGATTTGACGCCGGATACTTTTTCGGGGAGGGCGTGCGCGCAATCGGTACACACGGCTTTATGTCCTTTGCGGCGGTGTGTATGATTGTTGCCTGTCTGCTGATTATGGGAACGTTCTCCCTGGTAGCAGTCAATCTCGAACATAATTTGAATATTTTAGAGGACGAAAACGAGTTTTTGGCCTATATTGATGAAACTCTGAGTGAGGCGCAGGCGCGGGCCCTGCAGGAAACCATCGAGGCGGTGCCCAACGTAGCTGCTGTGACGTTCATCACCCGGGAAGAGGCCATGGCCAACTTTGTGGCAGAAAAGGATGAGTTATTCCAAAATCTTCCTGCCAGCACCCTGCGCCATCGGTTTTCTATCCGCGTGGTGGATATTGAGCAGCTGCAGCAGACGGTGAAGCAGGTGGACGAGCTGCCCGAGGTAGTCAATTACCGTGCCGCCTTTGAGGTGGCGGATGGTTTGGTATACGCGCGTAATGTAGCCAGTGGCCTTTCGCTGGTTTTGATCGCCATCTTGTTTATTATCTCGCTGTTTATCATTTCCAACACCATCAAGCTGGCCACCTTCACCCGACGGGAAGAAATCGCCATCATGAAAATGTGCGGTGCGACCAACAGCTTCATTCGCTGGCCCTTTGTGTTTGAAGGTTTGATTTTGGGCATTTTAGGTGCGCTGGTTGCATTCTTCCTGCAATGGGGCGTGTATAGTTTGATCGCCGGTGCAGTTAATAATGGCAGTGGCCTGGCCTTTATTGACATTGTTTCGTTCAACGATTTGGCTGGCCGAGTGCTGTTCATTTTCGGCGGCGTCGGATTTGTCATCGGTGTGGGCGGTTCTTTGCTGGCCATCCGCAAGTTCCTTCGGGTTTAACCGTGCTGGGAGGCGACCATGAAGTTTTTTCAAAAGAATCAGAAGAAAATTATTGCGATTCTGGCCCTAGTGCTGGCCTTGCTGATGCTGTTGCCTGCCATTTCCATGATCTTCACCTCGACCGGTGCGGTGACGCAGGCTGAGATCGACCAGCTTAAAAATCAAGCGGCCGGTCTGGCCCAGAGCAAGAATCAGCTGTCCAAAGAACTGCGTGCGCTGAAAGGTCAGATGAACAGCGCCTATTCCCAAAAAAAGATCGTGGAACAGGAGATTAACCTGGTCAACGAGCAGATCGAAACCAGCACTCAGCTGATCGAGCAATACACCCAGATGATCGACCAGGAGAGCGAAAACCTGATCCTTGCCCAGCAGCGGGAAGCAACCCATTATGACGAGTTTTGCCGCCGTGTGCGTGCCATGGAAGAAGAGGGCAGCGAAACCTACTGGCACATTCTGTTTAACTCCACCGACTTTACCGATATGCTGGATCGCGCCACAATGGTCAGCGAAGTAGTGGAGTATGACAATGCGGTCATGGTGGCGCTGCGGCAGGCACGTATGGAGGTCGAGCGCATCAAGGCCGAGTTGGAGGTTGCCCGTACCGAACAGGAGGAAACCAAGGCGGTACTGGATGCGCAAATGGTTGAGCTGGACACGAAGGAATCGGAAATTGAAGACCTGCTGACCGAGATGGAAGCCAAGCAGGATGTGTACGAAGGGAAAATCCATGAGCTGGACAGTCAGCTGGAGGCCATGGATCGGGAGATTGAAAAGAAGCAGAAGGAATATGAAAGCCTGATTGCTCAAAATCCCATCAACACCGGATCCGGCTACATTTGGCCGCTGGACAACTACTATACACTGTCCTCCTTGTTTGGCTCACGCATTCATCCCATCACCGGAAAGCCCAACAACCACGGCGGTGTAGATATCCCGGCCAATTATGGCACACCCATCAAGTCGGCCCGTGGCGGCGTGGTCATCACCTCGGCCTATCATTGGTCCTATGGTAACTATGTAGTGGTCAGCCACGGAAGCGGACAATCCACTCTGTATGCCCATATGTCCAAACGTGCCGTGTCGGAAGGACAGACGGTTGCCCAAGGTCAGGTTGTTGGCTATGTCGGCTCCACTGGTTCGTCCACCGGCAACCACCTGCACTATGAGGTGCGTGTCAACAATCAGCGTGTAGATGCCATCAACTATTACCCCAATGTGCGTTTCTGGGTTTACGGCAACGGCAAAAAGGTTGAACTGAAGCATTGAGTGGGATACCACAACAAAACCAACGTTGTAAATTTCCAAGTTTCTAATTACGGCCCCCACGGTGCAAGGCACCGTGAGGGCCATGTTCTTTGTCTGATTGGCCGTGGGCGCATATAAAAGAAGCTGCGCGGCGTTCTGTTTTTCGATCTGCGGCATAAAATGGGACAGGCGGAGGGATGCAGAATGCTGGGACAAATTCGATGGAGTGAGCGGCGCAAAGCGGAGCTGGTGCAAGAGATGCTGTTGGATTTGCCCCTTTTGACGCTGTATTTGCCGCAACACAGTTCCCGGCAGCGACAGAAAAAGTGCCTGCGGCGTTTGAAACAGCACCGGGTGACCCGGGTACTGACCCCGCTTGACTTTGCCTTATGGCCGACATTGCTGCAAATCGGCCTGCGCCCGGTGGATACCGGAGCGCTGCGCTGTGCCTTGGCCCCACGCTGGGTCGACACCGCGCTGCGCAGCAAGGGAATGCGTCCGGATCGGGCGGTGGTGTGCCTGCGTGGGGAACGGGTAAGTCCGGCCATGGAACGAGTGGCACATGCCCTTTGCCCCATGGTGCGCAATCTGGTGGTGCAGGCCGGAGGCGGCAGCGCATTGACCGATGCGCTGCGCCGGGAATATGGAATGCCCGTGCTGCCGACCGGGACAAAAGCGGTCGATCTGACCTTGTCCTTTGCGCCGGGGCCCATGTTGCACGGGGTGACATTCTCCCTGCCGGGCAGAGTGTTTCCGGCAGATTGGCCTGTGTTGCAAGTGCTTTGTGTTTTATGGGAATCGGGGCGAATCAAGGCGGAAGAAATCGTGCTGAGAATGTGATTTTCCTTGACAGGCCGAGGTAAAGTACATATAATAACTTGATAATGGCACCATGCTATCTTTCGAGCCCAAAGTGGCTCATTTTTATGTAATAGGAAAAGGAGTATGCACCATGGCGAAGGAATATAAGCTCAGCGCGGAGCGCTTGCAGGAACTGAAGGAGGAACTGACCTACCTGAAGACCGTGCGTGAAAAGGAAGTTGCCGATCAGATCAAAGAGGCACGTTCCTTTGGCGATTTGAGCGAGAACAGCGAGTACGATGAGGCCAAAAACGAGCAGGGTAAGCTCTATTCCCGTATCGCTGAGATCGAAACCATTCTGGCCAACCATGTGGTCATTGAGGAACAGACCGGTGGCAACGATCAGGTTCGTCTGGGCAGCACCATTACCGTGCTGGACGTGGAGTTTGGCGAGAAGGAGACCTACCAGGTGGTCGGCTCGCAGGAGGCCGATCCCATGAACGGCCGCATTTCGGAGGAATCTCCCTTGGGCAAGGCCCTGCTGGGCAAGGTGGTCGGTGAAGATGTGGTGGTAGAGGCTCCGGCCGGCACCATTCACTATCAGATTGTTGAAATCCAGCGCTAAGGAGAATGACGATTATGTCGGAAGAAAAGAATGTCAATCAGCCACAGCAGGAAGAACCTTCTCTGTCCGAACTGCTGCAAATCCGTCGTGATAAGCTGACCGAGCTGCAGGAGAGCGGCAATGACCCCTTTCTGATCACCAAGTTCGATGTGACCCATCACAGCGAGCAGATCAAAGCGGATTTTGACGCGCTGGAGGAGCAGAATGTTTCGGTGGCCGGTCGTCTGATGAGCAAGCGCGGCATGGGCAAGGCTGTCTTTGCCGATCTGCAGGACGGCATGGGCCGCATTCAGCTGTTCATCAAGATCGATGAAGTGGGCGAGGAAACGCTGGCTGCCTTCAAAAAGTATGATATTGGCGACATTGTGGGCGTAAACGGCGTGGTATTCCGCACCAAGATGGGCGAGATCTCCATCCGCGCCAAGAGCATTACCCTGTTGTCCAAGTCCCTGCGCCCCCTGCCCGAAAAGTTCCACGGTCTGACCGACCGGGAAACCCGTTATCGTCAGCGCTATGTGGATTTGATGGTCAATCCCGATGTGAAGCGCAACTTTGTGGTGCGTTCCAAGTTCATCCAGTATATGCGTCGTTATCTGGACAACATGGATTACATCGAGGTGGAAACCCCTGTTCTCAACACCATCGCCGGCGGTGCTTCGGCCCGTCCCTTCATCACCCACCACAATACGCTGGACATTGATATGTATATGCGTATTGCCACCGAGCTGCCCTTGAAGCGTCTGATCGTGGGTGGTATGGAGCGCGTGTATGAGATCGGCCGTATCTTCCGCAACGAGGGTATGGACCCCAAGCACAACCCCGAGTTCACCACCGTGGAGCTGTACCAGTCCTATGCCGACTTCCATGACATGATGGACATTGCCGAGGGCATTATCTCGGGTGCGGCCAAGGAGATTCTGGGCACCTATGAGGTGGAGTGGCAGGGCGAAACGATCGATCTGACCCCCGGCTGGCGCCGCCTGACCATGGTGGATGCCGTCAAGGAGTATCTGGGCATTGACTTTGATGCCATTACCGACGATGCCGAGGCGGTGGCTGCCGCCAAGGCCAAGGGCGTGGAGCTGGCCGAGGCCGCTGAAAAGACCTGGGGCAACGCCCTGTACGCCTGCTTTGACCAGCGGGTAGAGGAAAAGCTGATCCAGCCCACTTTTATTACCATGTACCCGGTTGAGGTGTCGCCGCTGACCAAGCGTTCCCCTGCCGATCCCCGTCTGACCGTGCGCTTTGAGCTGTTTGTTTGCCACAGTGAGCTGGCCAACGCCTACTCCGAGCTTAACGATCCCATCGATCAGCGCGAGCGGTTCCAGAAGCAGGTGGAGCAGCGTGAGCGTGGCGACGAAGAAACCGAGATGATGGACGAGGATTTCCTGACGGCGCTGGAGTACGGCATGCCTCCCACGGGCGGTATGGGCATGGGCATCGACCGCTGCGTCATGATGCTGACCAACAACGACACCATCCGTGAGGTCATTCTGTTCCCCACCATGAAGCCGCTGGACTAAGAAAAGGACACAGCCGAAGAAGTCGGCTGTAAAAAACGCATCGGATCAAAAGGGACTGCACATTGGTGCAGTCCCTTTTTTGTCGGTGTATTGCAGGCGTTTTGGCCGACATTATCGGCGAAAATCGTCAAACTCAAGCCATACTTGCCATTTTTTGTCGATTAGGGTAGAATGTAACCTGTGTGTGTGAAAGAATTTGACCAAAGACCCGCAGGAGGAAATGGTATGTTTGGAAAACGACCGGACGGCCGTGTGATCAAAACGTTGGCGCCGCTGGAGAAAATTATCCCCTATATTATGAAAACCCGCACCGATTCCATGACCATGTACGAAGACTACTTTGACTGTGCGCCCATGGATGCCTACATTCAGGCCAAGCGGGAGCAGGGCATCAAGATCACCTATATGCACATTCTCATTGCCGCCACGGTACGCATCATGGCACTGCGCCCCGGACTGAATCGGTTTGTCATGAAAGGAAAGATCTATACCCGACCCAAGGTCTGGGTCAGCTTTGCGGTACACCATAAGCTGTGTGACGGCGATGTGGAGTCGACTATTAAGCTGTGCTTTGATGGCACGGAAGGACTGCTGGAAATCGCTGAAAAAATTGACGAGGCCATTCACCGGGAAACTATGCCCAACACACAGGAAAACGGGACCGATCAACTGGCCCGTGTGCTGACCCATGTTCCCGGGCCCTTGATCGCATTCACGGTCAATCTGCTCATGTGGATGGACCGACACAACATTATGCCAAAAACGATTGTGGAATTAAGCCCCTTTCATACGTCCTTCTTTATTACCAATCTCAAGTCGCTGGGTATTCGCCATGTGTTCCATCATATCTATGAGTTTGGCACCACCAGCATCTTCTTTGCCATGGGCAAGGAGCAATTTGTTCCTGTCCTCCGGGAGGGAGAGCTGGTGCAGGAAAAGCGCTTGGGTGTTGGACTGGTGTCCGATGAGCGCATTTGCGATGGGCTGTATTACGCCAAGTCGCTGCGTCTGATGCGCAAGCTGATGAAAAATCCGGCCCAGTTGGAACAGCCACTGGAGGAAAAAGTGCAGGATATCAAGTAAATACCGTGTTACACGGCCGGGTTCGTGGCGTTGACCACGAACCCGGCCGCATTGTTGCCCGGTCGATATGACTTGACAAGTTACAGAAGATACCTTTATTATATAGGATATCTATTATGGGGTAGTATACGCTGTGGCATAGTGTTCTGTCGCACCCGGTTTGTGTGCGATAAGTTACCCTGCGCAGTGTGGGGATAAAGCGAGGTGTTTGCATGGAACGGATAACCAGCCGACAGAATCGTGCGGTGCAGCAGATGAAAAAGCTGGCTGCCGACCGGAAGTTTCGCCGGGAGTGCGGTGAGTTTTTGTGCGAAGGGCCCAAGATGTGGGACGAGGCTATGAAGCACGGCTGGATGATATCCGCTCTGATGACCTGCGAGCAATCCATCCTGCAGCAATACGAGGGAATCTGTCCACGTGCCACGCTGGTCACGCCGGAGCTGCTGGCCTATGCTGCCGATACCGAAACACCCCAGAAAATGATCTTTACCTGTCGCATTCCCGATGCGGCCGAGCAGTTGCCGGGAGGGCGGCTTTTGGTGCTGGATGGCGTGCAGGACCCGGGCAACGTGGGTACCATCTGGCGCACGGCCGATGCCTTCGGGGCGGACGGACTGGTGCTTCTGCCCGGCTGCGCCGACCCCTGGAGCCCCAAGGTGGTGCGTGCCACCATGGGCGCCTGTTTCCGGCTGCCGGTGTTTAGCTGCACGCTGGAGGAGTTGACAAAGCGTCTGGCGCAGCAGGAAATACCGCTGTACGCAACCGCACTGCGGGAGGATACCCGGGACATCCGGGACGCAGACTTGAGCCGGGCGGCCGTTGTCATTGGAAGTGAGGGCCGGGGTGTGTCCCAGGCGGTGCTGCAGCAATGCCAACTGACATTGAAAATTCCCATGCGCGCCCGGTGTGAATCGCTGAACGCCGCTATGGCGGCCGGCATCGTACTTTGGGAAAGCTGGCGATAACATGAGTAAGGAGGGGACAGATCATGGCAAGTGTATCCTATTGGCTTTGGCTGACCGGGCGTGCCGGACTGTCTCCTGCCCGTCGGCAGCAGCTGCTTGCCCAATGGGGAACGCCCGAGCGCATTTATTTTGCCGATCCGGGCGAATATGCGCTGGAAGCGGATTTGAGCGAAAGCGCTCGGCGTGGGCTGGAAGATAAAAGTCTGGCGCAGGCTGAGGAAATTCTGGGCCAATGTGAGCGGCTGGGCATTTCCGTGCTGACCCTTCAGGACGCACACTATCCCGACTGCTTAAAGCAGATCCCCGATCCACCGCTGGTGCTATATTATAAAGGTAAGCTGCCCGATTTTGACCGGGAATTGACCATTGGTATGGTGGGTGCCCGGGCGTGCAGCGAATACGGCGGTATGATGGCCTCCCGGCTGGGTCTGGATTTAGTTCGGGCCGGGGCGGTGCTGATCTCCGGCATTGCGCAGGGTGTGGACAGCTTTGCCATCAAAGGCGCATTGGCCGGCGGCGGTACGGTGGTTTCGGTTCTGGCCGGTGGTCTGGATGTGAAATATCCCAAGGAAAGCCGCTTTTTGTACGATGATGTGGCGGTCGCCGGAGCGCTCATTTCCGAGTATCCGCCCGGCACACCTCACAAGGGCGCTCATTTCCCGGTGCGCAACCGCATCATCAGCGGCCTGTCCGACGGCGTGGTTGCCGTGGAAGCCGGAGAGCGCAGCGGTGCGCTGATCACTATGGACCTGGCGCTGGAGCAAAACCGGGACACCTTTGCTGTGCCCGGCCCGGCCAACGCACCCATGAGCGAGGGAACCAACAAGCTCATCCGCATGGGATGGGCGAAACTGGTCACCACGGTGGGCGATATTTTGAGTGAATATGAGGGCCGCCGCCCGGTGGGCCGCAGTCTGCCGCTGAGTCAAGAAGAGGCCGAGCAGCGCCTGGAAACCGCCTTGAAGCCTGCCCGCGAAACGGTTCCGCCCCAGAAAAAAGAGGTTGACAAGAAAGAAAACAGGGCATATATTGACTGGAAGAGTGCCCGGGAACTGTTCACAGACGATGAACGGGATATCCTGGTGACCTTGGCGCAACGGGAAAAACTGGCCGATGAAATCATCGAAGCCACCCAGATCCCGGCCCGGCGTGTGCTGTCTGCACTGACGGTGTTGCAGGTGCGCGGCTATGTGGAAGAGCGCGCAGGCAAACGATTTGCCGCGCTGGCGTTATTAAAGCAGGAAGAATAATACCTGCCCCTTTGGGACAGGTTCCTCTGGAGGAAACTATGGCAAGTAAAAGCAATTTGGTAATCGTGGAATCTCCGGCTAAGGCCAAGACCATCGGAAAATATCTGGGCCCCGGCTATGTGGTCAAAGCCTCCATGGGCCATGTGCGTGATCTGCCCAAGAGTAAGATCGGCGTGGACATTGAGGACGATTTTACTCCCAACTACCTGCCCATTAAGGGCAAGGAAGAGGTCATCGACGATCTGAAGAAGTCGGCAAAGAACAGCGAAAAAGTTTTCCTCGCAACCGACCCGGACCGGGAAGGAGAGGCCATTCCCTGGCACCTGAAGGAACTGCTGGAGCTGTCCGACGATAAGGCGTTCCGCGTGACCTTTAATGAAATTACCAAGCGCGTGGTCAGCGAGTCCATCGCAGCCCCCCGTGCCATTGATATGGATCTGGTGGATGCCCAGCAGGCCCGACGTCTGCTGGACCGCATTGTGGGTTACCAGCTCTCGCCGCTGCTGTGGCGCAAGATCCGCCGCGGTCTGTCGGCCGGTCGAGTCCAGTCGGTAGCCACCCGTCTGGTCTGTGACCGGGAGGAGGAGATCCGGGACTTTACGCCGGAGGAGTACTGGTCTTTGGACGTGGAGTTGGATCGGATTGCCCCCAATCTGGGTGCGTTTACCGCCCAGTTCTACGGACAGGAAAAGAAGATGGAACTGCACAGCCGCCAGGAAGTGGATGCCGTGCTGCAGGCCGTGCAGGGCAGTGCCTTTCAGGTGGCTTCCATCAAGCGGCAGGATAAAAACCGCAACCCCGCGCCGCCCTTTATCACCTCGACCCTGCAGCAGGAGGCCTCTCGTAAGCTGAACATGACGCCCCGGCGCACCATGTCGGTGGCCCAGCAGCTTTACGAAGGCGTGGACATTGCCGGAGAGGGCACCGTGGGTTTGATCACCTACATGCGTACCGACTCCCTGCGTCTGTCCAATGAGGCGTTGGATGCCGCCAAGCAGTTTATCCACAACCGTTATGGCGCCAATTATTACCCGGAAAAGACCCGGGTGTTTAAAACCAAGTCGGGGGCGCAGGACGCCCACGAAGCCATTCGTCCTTCCGATGTGAATTTGACCCCGGAATCCATCAAGAAGGATCTGACCAGCGAGCAGTATCGTCTTTACAAACTGATCTGGAGTCGTTTTCTGGCCAGCCAGATGGCCGCTGCCGTGTATGACAGCGTATCCATCGAGGTGGAGTCGGCCGGATATATGTTCCGCGCCAGCCATTCTTCCATCAAGTTCTCCGGCTTTACCGCAGTTTACGAGGAAGGCCGTGACGACGACGGCGAACCGGTGCAGTCGCCCCTGCCCGATCTGTCGGAGGGCGAGCGGCTCAATCCGCGCCAGCTCAAGCCCGAGCAGCACTTTACCCAGCCTCCCGTGCGCTACACCGAGGCAACTCTCATCAAGGCGCTGGAGGAAAAGGGCATTGGACGTCCTTCCACCTATGCGCCCACCATTTCTACCATTCTGGACCGTGAATATGCGGTCAAGGAGGGTAAGTACCTGCGTACCACGCCGCTGGGCGAGGTGGTCAACGGGCTGATGAAAGATA
The DNA here is from genome assembly GCA_045602885.1 of Oscillospiraceae bacterium. Taxonomy (GTDB): domain Bacteria; phylum Bacillota; class Clostridia; order Oscillospirales; family Oscillospiraceae; genus JAJPXI01. The sequence continues at coordinate 5,866 of JAZSCJ010000075.1, read as the reverse complement.
AGTTCAAGGACATTGTGGACTTTTCCTTTACTGCAAACATGGAAGAGCAGCTGGACAAGGTGGAAAGCGGCGACGTGCAATGGAAGCAGTTGCTGAAGGATTTTTACGCCACCTTCTCCGCCGAGCTGGCGCAGGCCGAACAGCAGTTGGACGGCGAGCGCATCAAGGTGCCCGACGAGGTGTCGGAGGAGATCTGCCCCCAGTGCGGCAAGAATCTGGTGGTCAAGTCGGGCCGATTCGGCCGTTTTCTGGCCTGTCCCGGCTGGCCTGAGTGCGATTTCACCATGCCTCTGGTGGTGGAGATGCCCGGAAAATGCCCCGGCTGTGGCAGCCGCCTGTTCAAGCGCACCGGTAAGAGCAAGAAAACCGGCAAGCAGTACACCTATTACTGCTGCGAAAAAGGCAAGGACTGCTCCTGGCGCGGTGTGGATTACGAGGGCAAGGAAATTGTCGGCTTCATGACTTGGGATGTGCCCGTCAAGGACAACTGCCCCGTGTGCGGCAAGACCATGTTTAAAAAGGCCGGCCGTGGTGCCAAGAAGCCTTACTGCATCAATGAAGCCTGTTCCGCGTTTGTTCCCGAGGACAAGCGGGGCGGCTATAAGAAAAAGCCTGCGGAAGAGGGTAAGCAGGACGAGAAAAATGCTTCCGCAAAGGTCGCGGCCAAAAAGACTGCGGCAAAAAAAGCCCCGGCCAAGAAAAGTGCGGCCAAGAAGAGTACCGCCAAGAAAACTACGACCAAGAAGACTGCCGCCAAGAAGGCAACTGAGGAAGCGTAATGGAACAAGTAACCGTGATCGGCGCAGGTTTGGCCGGGTGTGAAGCTGCCTGGCAGTTGGCCCGGCGTGGCATATCGGTGCGCCTGCACGAAATGAAACCGAATAAGATGACCCCGGCTCACCACAGCAACGGCTTTGCCGAGCTGGTGTGCTCCAACTCGCTGCGTTCCGACCAGTTGGAAAACGCGGTGGGCTTGCTCAAGGAGGAACTGCGCCGCTGCGGCTCGCTGATTCTGTCCTGTGCCGATGCCACCCGGGTGGAGGCCGGCGGCGCGCTGGCCGTGGACCGGGAGGGATTTTCCGCACGGGTCACCGAAATAATCCGCAGCCACCCCCTGATCGAGGTGGTAGAGGGCGAGGTCACCGAAATTCCCGCCGAAGGACAGGTCATTGTGGCGTCCGGCCCGTTGACGTCCGATGCGCTGGCCGATGCCATCAAGGGGCTGTTCCCCGAAAGCAAGTATCTGAACTTTTTTGATGCTGCCGCGCCGCTGGTCACCTTTGAAAGTGTGGACATGGACAAGGCGTGGTTTGCCTCGCGCTATGACAAGGGTACGGCAGACTATATCAACTGCGCCATGGATGAGGCGCAGTACAAAGCCTTTTGGAACGAGCTGACCTGCGCGCAGGAGGCCGAAGTCCACGGTTTTGAGGATAAGCAGGTCTTTGAGGGATGTATGCCCGTGGAGGTCATGGCCCGCCGGGGTGAGGATACCCTACGTTACGGCCCGCTCAAGCCCAAGGGTCTGCCCGACCCCAAAACCGGGAAAGAACCCTATGCCGTGGTGCAGCTGCGCCGGGACAACAAGGACGGCAGCATCTATAATCTGGTGGGATTTCAGACCCATTTGAAGTGGCCCGAGCAGAAGCGGGTGTTTTCCATGATCCCCGCCCTGCACGACGCGCAGTTTGTCCGCTACGGCGTGATGCACCGCAATACCTATCTGGATTCCCCCCGTCTGCTGGATCGCTATTACCGGGTCAAGGGCAATGAGCGCATTTGCTTTGCCGGACAGATCACCGGCGTGGAGGGTTATGTGGAGTCCACCGCCTCGGGTTATCTGGCGGCCGTGGAGCTGGCACGCCGTTTGCAGGGCAAGCCTGCGGTCGATTTCCCCCAGCAAACGGCTATCGGCGCCCTGGCGCTGTATATCAGCGATGCCACCGTGCAGGACTTCCAGCCGATGAACATCAACTTTGGCATCATTCCTGCCCTGGGCTACAAGGTCAAAGGCAAGCGGAATAAAAACGCTGAATTAAGTAAGCGTGCGCTGGACGTTTTGGCCGGGTTGGATGTAGAATAAAGTGTGCTCGCTTGCCTTGCGAGCGAATGCGAGCCGCGCCTTTGGCGCGTCCAAGCGTTTTGGCGCAGCCAAAACCTTGCCGCAGGCAGAATTCACTTCTGCCGAGGATGTAAAAAACGGGGTCCCCACGCAACCGTGGTTTCGTGGGGCACAAGCGGAATAAAAACGCTGAATTAAGTAAGCGTGCGCTGGACGTTTTGGCCGGGTTGGATGTAGAATAACATGCCCAACTGCCCCGGTGCACGCCGGGTGGTTTGGCTGAGGTAGAAAGATACGCTGTTTTTCCCCATAAAAACAGATGAAGGAGAGAAACCTATGAAGATCATCGTTGACGCCATGGGCGGTGACAATGCACCGGCCAGTAATGTGCGCGGTGCGCTGGCTGCGGTCAAAGAACTGCACGTGGAGGTCGTTCTGGTAGGTAAGGGCGAGGAGATCCTGAAGGTTCTGGCCGAGGATGGCATTGCCGAGCTGCCTGCAGGTGTGGAGATTGCCCATGCCGATCAGATCATCACCATGGAGGATAATCCGGCTACGGCCTTTAAGGAGAAGAAGGATTCTTCGTTGACCATTGGCCTGACCATGCTGCGTGACGGCAAGGGTGACGCATTTATTTCGGCCGGCAGCACCGGTGCGCTGCTGGCGGCGGCAACGCTGATCACCAAGCGCATCAAGGGCATCCGCCGTGCGGCGCTGGCGCCGATGTTGCCGCCCTATGGCACGGTGCTCATTGACTGCGGCGCTACCGCCGAATGTACTCCCGAATATCTGCTGCAATACGCCTTCATGGGTTCGTACTACGCCGGTCATGCCCTGGGCAAGCCGGAGCCCCGGGTGGGTCTGCTCAACATTGGCGCAGAACCTTCCAAGGGTACCGACTTGCAGGTGGAAACTTACGCTCTGCTGAAAAAGGCAGGGGAAGAGGGTCGCATCAACTTTGTGGGCAATGTGGAAGCACGTGAGGCCGTGCAAGGCGCGGTGGACGTTATTGTCGCGGACGGTTATGCCGGCAACATCATGCTCAAAGCGATCGAAGGTACCGGTGTGCTGCTGGTCAAGGAACTGAAAAAGGTGTTCCTGCGCAACTTCAAGACCAAGCTGGCGGCGCTGCTGGTCAAGGATGGCATTGGAGAGCTGAAGAAGATGATGGATGCCAACGAGATCGGCGGTACCGCTCTGCTGGGCATTTCCAAGCCGGTCATCAAGGCCCATGGTTCATCCAACGACTATGCCATCAAAAGCGCCATTCGGCAGGCAGTCCAGTTTGCTGGATCGGGCATTATTGAGGATATCGAGGAAAATGTTTCTTTCATGCGCCTGCCGCCCAAAAATGCGGCGGAAGCGCAGCAGGAGTGAAAATATTCCAAAATTACTATTGACACATTGCAGGTAAGACCCTATTATAATATGGAAAAACCGCAGTTTGTTTTGAAGTAACAAAGGAGTGTCCAACATGATTTTCGATAAGCTCAAAAACATCATTGCTCAGCAGTTTGGTGTGTCCGAAAGCAGCATCACCGCCGAGATGTCCTTCCAGGACGATCTGGGTGCTGATTCTGTGGATATCGTGGAGCTGTCCATGGCTCTGGAAGAGGAGTTTGCCGTGGACGAGATGAGCGAGGAGGACGTCACCTCCATCCTCACCGTGGGCGATCTGCTCAAGTATCTGCAGGAGCGTTTGGAAGATAACTGACAAAAAGCCTCGCCTTGGCGAGGCTTTTTCGTATGGGAGGCATTGGCATGAAAACGCTGGAAGAGCGCCTGGACTATCAATTCAAAGATCGCACCCTGCTGGAAAATGCGCTGACGCACAGTTCGTATGCCAATGAGCATCGGGATGCCGGTCAGCCCAGCAACGAGCGGTTGGAGTTTCTGGGGGATTCGGTGTTGGGTATGGTGGTGGCCGATCACCTGTACCGGGAGCATCCCGAAATGCCCGAGGGCGAGTTGACCCGAACCCGGGCGGCCATGGTCTGTGAGGACAGTCTTGTGGAGGTGGCACGGGCGTTGGATCTGGGCAAGTACCTGCGTTTGGGTAAGGGCGAGGATGCCGGTGGCGGCCGGGAGCGGCCCTCCATTTTGGCCGATGCCACCGAAGCGGTGCTGGCCGCTATCTATCTGGACGGCGGCATTGCGCAGGCACGCAGAGTCATCCGCACGCTGGTGCTGGGCCATGAAGAGGAACTGAGCGCCAGCCGGGACTACAAAACTGCCTTGCAGGAACTGGTGCAGAAAAAGAGCGGGCGAAAGTTGGTTTATTGTCTGGTGGGCGAGCAAGGCCCCGACCACGCCAAGCGCTTTTCTGTGGAAGTGCAGCTTGACGGTGTCACGTTGGGCACCGGGGAAGGGCGCACCAAAAAGGCCGCCGAGCAAAGCGCGGCCAAGGCCGCCATTGGCGCCATGAAGGAATAGGAGGGACCCGATATGCAATTTAACGGAATCAATTTTGATACTTACTTTAAGAACTACCCCAATAAGGAAGGTTATTTCGGCAAGTACGGCGGCTCTTTTGTCACCCCCGAGCTGCAAAAGGCCATGGAGGAGATCACCGAGGCCTATTTTACCATCTGCAAATCCCGCAAGTTCATTGACGAGCTGCGCCGCATTCGCAGAGAGTTCCAGGGGCGCCCCACCCCCATCTCCCATCTGGAGCGTCTGAGCAACAAGCTGGGCAACGTGCAGCTCTACGCCAAGCGTGAGGATCTTAACCACACCGGCGCCCACAAGCTCAACCACTGCATGGGCGAGGTTCTGCTGGCTAAGTATATGGGCAAGAAGCGCGTCATCGCCGAGACCGGTGCCGGTCAGCACGGCGTTGCCATGGCGACCGCCGCCGCCTACTTCGGTATGGAGTGCGACATCTACATGGGCGCGGTGGACATCAAAAAGCAGGCTCCCAACGTGGCTCGCATGAAGATTCTGGGCGCCAACGTTGTGGAGGTCACCCACGGTCTGGCTACCTTGAAGGAGGCCGTTGACGACGCCTTCGAGGCCTACGCCAAGGACTACAAGAACAGCATGTACTGCATCGGCTCGGTGGTCGGCCCCCATCCCTTCCCGCTGATCGTGCGTGATTTCCAGCACGTGGTGGGTGAGGAGTCCCGCGAGCAGTTTATCAAGATGACCGGCGAGCTGCCCGATGCCATCGTGGCCTGCGTGGGCGGCGGCTCCAACGCGGCCGGCTTCTTCTCCGGCTTTTTGAACGATCCGGTGGACATCTACGGCGTGGAGCCTCTGGGCCGCGGCACCAAGCTGGGCGATCACGCCGCCAGCCTGCAGTACGGCACCGAGGGCGTCATGCACGGCTTCAACTCCATTATGCTGAAGGATGAGAACGGCGAGCCCGCTCCCGTGTACTCCGTGGCCTCCGGTCTGGACTATCCCTCCTCCGGCCCCGAGCACGCATTCCTGCGGGATATCGGCCGTGTCAAGTACGATGTGATCGACGACGAGGAATCCCTGAACGCCTTCTTCACCCTGGCCCGGATGGAAGGCATCATCCCCGCCATCGAAAGCTCCCATGCTGTGGCCTACGGTATCAAGCTGGCAAAGCAGATGGGCACCGGCTCCGTGCTGATTAACCTCTCCGGCCGTGGCGACAAGGATATGGACTTCATCCTGGAGAACTACGGCATCCGCTGATTTTCCCTTGACAGTTCTTCCTCCGTTTTTTACAATAAAAGAAAAAATGCCGGAGGAATGCACCATGAACAAGATCTTAGTCCGTGCCGATGATTTGGGCTACAGCGAGGCCTTCAACTATGGCCTGGCAAGAGCCGTGAA
>JAZSCJ010000074.1:0-4950 GCA_045602885.1 Oscillospiraceae bacterium | reverse complement strand
AAGGCGGAAGCGCAGCATGGAGCGAATCAACGCCCTGAAAACCAAACTGGCCCAAATCTGCCCCGAACTGGACGTGCTGGAGCAGGAGCCCATGAGCAGGCACACCACAAGTCGGATCGTAGCCATGTCGTTCTGTGAGCCAAGGAGTTGAATCTATCAATTGTCTTCCTAAGACCGCTTGGCCTCCGACTTGGAGCCGTTGCCCAGAAAGAAGGGTTGGATGCCCTCCTGCGCTGCCGCACGCACCGCCGCAGCGGCCTGCGCCGCGGTACGGGGCAGCACCATCAGCGAAACAGGGCCGCCCACCCGGAAGGTGGTGTGCCTGCTCATGGGCTCCTGCTCCAGCACGTCCAGTTCGGGGCAGATTTGGGCCAGTTTGGTTTTCAGGGCGTTGATTCGCTCCATGCTGCGCTTCCGCCTTTCCGTTGTTTACATCAATATTTTAATATTATATCAAATTCACATTCAAATGAGAATACTTCTGCCAAAAAAATCGGGACGGCAAACTGCCGTCCCGATGATATCACACGTTTTTACAGAATGGCCCGAATCCGCGCCACGGCCTCCTCGGTGGCCTCGGCACCGCCAAAGGCGGTCAAACGGATGTAACCCTCGCCGCTGGGGCCAAAACCGGCGCCGGGAGTGGTGACCACATTGGCCTGCTCCAGCAGTCGGTCGAAGAACTCCCACGAGCCCAGTCCATCGGGGGTCTTGCACCAGATATAGGGGGAATTGACGCCGCCCGAAACCGTCAGTCCGGCACTCTTCAGACCATCAAAAATGACCTTGGCGTTGCGCTGGTAATAGGCCAGATTTTCCTTGACCTGCGCCTTGCCCTCGGGGGAATAAATGGCCTCGGCACCACGCTGGGTAATGTAGGGCACGCCGTTGAACTTGGTGCACTGACGGCGGTTCCACATGGAATTCAAGCTGACGCCGCCACGCTGCAGCTGCTTGGGCACCACGGTATAGGCACAGCGGGTGCCGGTAAAGCCGGCGGTCTTGGAGAAGGAGCGGAACTCGATGGCGCAGGTCTTGGCGCCCTCGATCTCAAAGATGGAACGGGGCACGCCCGGCTCGGTGATAAAGGCCTCATAAGCCGAGTCGTACAGAATGATCGAGCCGTTCTTGTTGGCATAGTCCACCCACGCCTGCAACTGGGCGCGGGTCGCCACCGCGCCGGTGGGGTTGTTGGGGAAGCAGAGGTAGATGATGTCCACCTTGCAGTTGGGAATCTCGGGCGAAAAGCCGTTTTCCGCCGTGCAGGGCATATAGTGCAGCTTGCTCCACATTCCGGTGGCCTCGTTGAAATCCCCTGCCCGGCCGGCCATGGCGTTGGTGTCCACATAGACCGGGTAAACCGGGTCGCACACGGCCACGACATTGTCCAGACCGAAGATGTCGCCAATGTTGCCGCAGTCACTCTTGGCACCGTCGGAAACAAAGATCTCGTCGGCGTCCAGCTTAACGCCCAGGGGAGCGTAATCGTTCTCCACAATGGCGTTGCGCAGGAAATCGTAGCCCTGCTCGGGGCCGTAACCGCGGAAGGTCTCGCTGCGGCCCATCTCATCCACTGCCTTGTGCATAGCCTCCAGCACGGCGGCCGGCAGCGGACGGGTCACGTCGCCGATGCCCAGCTTGATCAGCTTCTTGTCGGGGTGGGCGGCGGCATACGCCGTGGCACGGCGGTTTACCTCGGAAAACAGATAGCTTCCGGGCAGCTTTTGATAGTTTTCGTTGATCTGAGTCATATCATTAGGTCTCCTTCAAATACTGTTCTGGCCGGTCCGGTCATGTAAATATGTTCCTCCTGCGACCAGCGCAGGGTCAAACGACCGCCGGGCAGACAAACAGAAATTTCTCTTTGGCACAGCCCCAGGTGGGTGGCCACCGCCAGCACGGCCGCGGCACCGGTGCCGCAGGCCAGCGTTTCACCGCTGCCCCGCTCCCACACGCGCATGGACAAGTGGCCGGGGTCGAGGATGCGCACAAACTCTACATTGGTGCGCCGGGGGAACATGGGGTGGCACTCGATCTGCGGGCCCAACTGCCCCAGATCCAGCGTGTCAATCTCAGGCAGAAAGATCACCGCGTGGGGGTTGCCCATGGACGCCGGGTAAACCGTGTAAGTTTTCCCGCGAACCATCAGTCGGCTGCCTTGCCCCACTTCCGGCTTTCCCATGTCCACCGTAACGGCCGACACAAGGCCATTTTTCAAGGTGAGTGACAGGGTTTTGATCCCCGCAAGGGTCTCCACTGTCAAATTGGTTTTGAGGGCAAGCCCCTTGTCGTAAACAAACTTTCCCACACAGCGAATGCCGTTGCCGCACATTTCGCCTTCCGAGCCATCGGCGTTGAATATGCGCATACGCACATCCGCTTTGCGTGACGGACAGATGCAGATCAACCCATCACCGCCCACGCCAAAATGCCGGTCAGAGATTCGTTTTGCCAATTCGGGCAGGTTATCGGGTGTATGCTCCAGGCAGTTCAGGTAGACATAGTCGTTGCCCAGACCTTCCATTTTGGTGAAATGGAGCATACAGACCTCCCTCTATGAAATTGAAATCAATGGTTGATGATGTACTTTTCCCATTCCCAGCTGGTGACCTGGGTGCGGTACTCTTCCCATTCCTTCTTCTTGCCGTCGATGTAGTTCTGGGCAACATGATCGCCCAGGGCCTGCAGGATCAGGTCATCCTGCTGCATCTCACGGATGGCTTCCTCCAGCGAACCGGGCAGCGCCTGCACACCCTTTTCCAGACGGGTTTGCGCATCCATGGCAAAGATATTCTCGGTGATCTCAGGGGGCGGCGTCATGCCCTTTTCAATACCGTCCAAACCGGCCGCCAGACAGACTGCCAGCTCCAGATAGGGATTGCAGCAGGGATCGGGGCAGCGCAGCTCCACACGGGTAGACTGACCACGGGAAGCCGGGATACGAATCAGCGTGGAACGGTTGGAAGCCGACCAGGCCATGTAGCAGGGGGCTTCATATCCGGGCACCAGACGCTTATAGGAGTTGACCAGCGGATTGGTGATGGCGGTCATACCCTTCATGTGGTGCAGGATACCGGCAATAAAGCTGTATGCCTCTTTGGACAACTCTTTTTTGCCGTTGGGATCGTAGAAGACATTCTTGCCGTCACGGAACAGGGACATATTGGTGTGCATACCGTTGCCCGCCTCACCAAAGATGGGCTTGGGCATGAAGGTGGCGTGCAGACCGTTGCGCTGGGCCAGCGTCTTGACCGCCAGCTTGAAGGTCATGATGTTGTCCGCGGCATGCAGCGCGCCGGTGTACTTAAAGTCGATCTCATGCTGGCCACGGGCATTTTCGTGGTGGCTGGCTTCGATCTCATAGCCCATCTGCTCCAGCGCAAGGCAGATCTCACGTCGGGTCTCCTCGCCGTGGTCCAGCGGGCCAAGGTCAAAGTAACCGGCCTCATCGTGGGTCTGGCTGGTGGGCTTTCCGTTTTCGTCGGTCTTGAACAGGAAAAACTCGCACTCAGGGCCCACATTGAACCCATCGTAACCCATGTCGGAAGCCTTCTTCAACACACGCTTGAGCACGCCGCGGGGGTCGCCCACAAAGGGCGTGCCGTCGGTGTTGTACACGTCGCAGATCAGACGGGCCACCTTGCCATGGTTGGTCTGCCACGGGAAAATGACAAAGGAATTCAGATCGGGATACAGATACTGGTCGGACTCATCGATGCGCACAAAACCCTCGATGGAGGAGCCGTCAAACATCATTTGATTGTTCAGCGCCTTCTCAATTTGCGCCGCGGTAATGGCCACGTTTTTGAGCATACCGAAAATGTCGGTAAACTGAAGCCGGATAAACGCAATATTCTCTTCCTTTACGATGCGGACGATGTCTTCCTTGGTATATGCCATATGCGGCACCCCTCCCGAATTGAACTTGCAATTTGTGATTGATAGAAGAAAGGCACTCCTCACAAGAGCGGAGCGCCTTTGCCGGAACTTACTAATCAGTATAGTCCTTCCCCCCTCCCTTGTCAAGAATTTCAATCGGTTTTGCACACGCAAACAGCCCCTTCCACCCGGAGGTGAAAGGGGCTTGTCGGATAAGATATTTCAGCCGCAGATCCACCCGAAAGGCAGCTCAAACGACGGCATACACGCCACGCACCAATAGCTGGGTGGCTGCATTTGCCTGGACGGTCGCTCCATCCTGCGCAACGACATACAGGTGGCTGGCCTGCAGCGCACCGTCTACTTCCAAATTGCTTCCGGTCGTGCTGTCCAGCAAACCGGGTGCATCGCCGGCGCTGACCACAGCCTCACCCGAAATGAGCAAAATTTCGCTGCCTGCGGCCGGTTTGAGCGTCTGACCCTGGTTGAGGGATACGGCAGCAAAGGTGGTGCTTGTGGCACCGCTCTGGGCCAGCTTTTTGCTGACCTGATCGGAATAATCGTCAATGGCTTCGTCGATCTTCTCGTTCAGCTGCGTTTCCCGCTCGGTGATGCGTTCATCCACCGTTTCCATGAGCTGGGGCGTCAACACCTGAGTCAGATAGCTCAGAGTGATGAGCGGGTCCTGTTGGTCACCCCCGGCGGCCGAAGCGGAAAAAGCGCCCACCATGACAACGCAAGTCAGCACAAGCGCGCCAAATACAGCTGTGATACGATCCGGTCTTTTCATTTGCTACCTCCATTTTTTGTCCCGGCGGCCTTGTCAGCCGGGACAGGTCACTTTTTACACCAGAGCGTCCGGGTGCAGTCCAAAACTGACCGCAATGGCGGAATCCACCCGGTGCATCCGTTCCTCGTCCAGTCGGCCCATCCGTTCACGCAGACGCCGTTTATCCAATGTACGAATCTGCTCCAGCAGGATGACGGACTCTTTGGGCAGCCCACAGCTCATGGCCTCCAGCTCAATGTGGGTGGGCAATTTGGCCTTTCCCGTTTGAGAGGTAATGGCAG
>JAZSCJ010000073.1:0-5651 GCA_045602885.1 Oscillospiraceae bacterium | reverse complement strand
TGCTTTTGGTAGTGAGATTATTCGGCGTCAGCCATGGCCTTGGCTTCGGCGATGGCCTTCTCCTGTACCGCGGGAGGAGCGTCCTCGTAGCGGACAAAGTGGAAGGTGAAGGCGCCTCTGCCCTGGGTCATGGAGCGCAGGTCGATGGCGTAGCGGCTCATCTCGCCCATGGGAACCTCGGCGCTGACGATCTGGTTGCCCTCGCCGTCGGGATCCATGCCCATAACGCGGCCGCGGCGCTTGTTCAAGTCGCCGATGACGTCACCCATGTAGCTGTCGGGGATGGTGACCTTCAGCTCGCCGATGGGCTCCAGCAGGACGGGAGAGGCATCGGGCAGACCGGCCTTGTAAGCCAGCTGCGCGGCCGTCTTAAAGGCCATTTCGGAGGAGTCAACGGGGTGATAAGAGCCGTCAAACAGCGTGGCCTTCAGATTGACCACGGGGTAGCCGGCCAGAACACCGTGCAGCACAGCCTCGCGCAGACCCTTTTCCACGGCGGGGAAGAAGTTCTTGGGCACCGAGCCGCCGAACACTTCCTCGCAGAATTCCATCTCTTCGTTCTCGCCGGGTTCGAAACGGATTTTGACGTCGCCGAACTGGCCGTGACCGCCCGACTGCTTCTTGTGGCGGCCCTGCACCTCGACCTTTTTGCGGATCTTCTCGCGGTAGGGCACACGGGGCTCGGCCAGATCCACGTCAACACCAAAGCGGTTCTTCAAGCGGGAAACCAGCACGTCCATCTGCATATCGCCGGTGCCGGAAACCACCAGCTGACGGGTCTCGGCGTTGTTGACCCAGGAGAAGGTCAGATCCTCTTCGTTCAGACGGGTCAAACCGGCGGCGACCTTGTCTTCCTGACCCTTGACCTTGGGCGAAGCGGCCACCGAGTAGCAGGGCTCGGGGAAGGGCAGCGCCTCCAGCTTGATGGGCTTACGGGCATCGGACAGGGTATCGCCGGTCTTGACCTTGTCCATCTTGCCGATGGCGCCGATGTCGCCGCAGGACAGTTCCTTGACCTCGTCAGCCTTCTTGCCCTTCATGACGTACAGGCGGCCGATCTTCTCGGTGGCGCCGGTACGGGAGTTGATCAGCTGCATATCGGAGGTCAGATTGCCCGAGATGACCTTGACGTAGGAGTACTTGCCGTACTGATCGGAGGTGGTCTTAAACACCAAAGCGGCAGGCATTGCGCCGGGGAAGGGGATAAACTCGTCCAGCTCGCCGTCGGCGTTCTCGCCCATCAGGGGGCGGCCGTCCAGGGGATTGGGCAGCAGTTCAACGATCAAGTCCAGCAGCATGCGAGTGCCCAGGCCGGACATGGCGGAACCGCATACCACGGGGTACAGGGACAGGTCCTTTACGCCGGCGCGCAGACCCTGCACCATTTCGGCGTAGGTGAAGTCCTCGCCGGAGAAGTATTTGTCCATCAGCTCTTCGCTGGTCTCGGCCACCGACTCCTTCAGTGCGTCGTACAGCTCATCCAGCACGGCCTTCTTGTCTTCGGGCACGTCGATCTCGACGCGCTGGCCCTTAGAGCCCATCTCAAAGGCGCGCTTGTGCAGCACGTCGATGATGCCGATGACCTTCTTGTCGGCGTCCCAGATGGGGGCCACGACAGGGGCGATGTTTTTGCCGAAACGCTCACGCAGGGCGTCGAAAGCGGCGTTGTAATCGGAGTTTTCTTCGTCGGTCTTGGATATGTAGAGCACGCGGGGCAGCTTGCGTGCCTCGCACAGCTTCCATGCCTTTTCTGCGCCCACGCTCATGCTGGCCTTGGCCGAGCAGACGATGATGGCGGCGTCGGCGACCTGAACGGCCTCGATCACTTCGCCCACAAAGTCGAAGTAGCCCGGGGTGTCCAGAATATTGATCTTACAGCCGTTGTACTCAACCGGAGCTACTGCGGTGCCGATGGAGATCTGGCGGCGGGTCTCTTCGGGATCGTAGTCACAGGTGGTGTTGCCATCGGGGACCTTGCCCAGGCGCTCGGTACCGCCGGTCAGATATAGCATGCTCTCTGCCAGGGAAGTTTTTCCGTTGCCACCATGTCCCAGCAGACAGACGTTACGAATGTTTTGCGCAGAGTAGTTCATAGTCGAGTTCCTCTCCTTACTGTTGTTGTCGCGTAGCCGCAAGAAACAGCTATCTTGGTCATTGTACACCAAAACAACGCCCTTGACAACCGAAAATTTGGTTGGAAGAGTAAAAAAGTGGAAAGAAAGACCGGAATACACCGTACCCAGCGTATTCCGGTCTGTTTGAGATAAAAAAGGGGTTTTGACGACCGCGCAATGCAAGGGAAATTGGTTTACACGGTGGGGGTGTCGAAATAGTGGCGCACCGTTTGCACATCCCGGGCGATTTGCTCACGCAGGGCGTCCAGACTGTCGAATTTTTGCTCCGGGCGGATATGGCGGTAAAACTCCATGCGCACCGTTTTGCCGTACAAATCGCCCCGAAAATCCAGCAGAGTGCCCTCTACGGTGACCGGGCGGTCATCCCCTACCGTGGGGCGTATACCAACATTGGTCACGGCGCAGTAGCGCTTGCCGTCCACCCAGACCTGGGTGGCGTAGACGCCAAAGGCGGGCGTAACGCAGTCGGGATGCAGGTGCAGATTCATGGTGGGGAAGCCCAGCCGCGTCCCGATTTTTTTCCCGTGGCGCACCGAATCGGTCAGCGTATAGGGGTGGCCAAGAAAACGGGCGGCCTGCTCCATTTCACCCTGGGCGATCAGTGTGCGGATGTAGCTGGAGGAAACCCGTCGGCCGTCCACGCTGACCGACGCGATGACGTCGCAGCCGATGCCCAGTTGGGCGCAAAGCTGCTGCAGCCGCTCGGGGTTGCCCTGCCCCATGTAGCCAAAGCGGAAATCGTGTCCCACCACCAGATGCACCGCGCCGTTGTCCCGGATGAGGTAGTCGGTGACAAACTGCTGCCAGTCCATCTGCATCAGCGCCCGATCAAACCGGGCCACAATGACCTGTCGGATGCCGTACAGCCGCTCCATCAGCTCGGCGCGCTCCTCTACCGTATTCAAAAGCGGCGCGCCCTGCCCCAGAATGGTTTTTTCCGGGTGCACATCAAAGGTGACGGCGGCCGGGATCGCCCCCAGCTGCTCGGCGCGCTCGACCACACGGCGCAAAAGGGCGGCGTGGCCCCGATGCACTCCGTCAAAAAAGCCCAGGGCGATGACGTGCTTGCTCTGTTCCATCAGTTTACCTCAAAAAAACTTTTCATTGTGGTCAGCATCCCGTCGCGGCACTGCCCAAGCAGCAGAAACTCGTCCTCGGTGCTGTACACGCGGTAGATGCCTTCGGCGCCGTCCCACGGGAAGGGATTGCCGTTTTTTGCTTTGAACAGGTTCTTCCCTTCAATTTGTACCGCGGGATATTCCGCAAAGCAGCTGTCCACCGACCGAACCAGTGCGGCCGGATCGGCGGCGTTCAACACCTGTTCCAGCGTTACGGCGTCCTCAAGCGTGTACCCGGCCGCCATAGTGCGGCGCAGAGAACACATGGCCCCGCCGCAGCCCAGCGCCGTGCCGATGTCGTGGCACAGGGTGCGCACATAAGTGCCCTTGGAGCACAAAACCCGCAGTTCATAGGTGTTCTTGTCAATACAATTTGTAATTTCCAGATCTTTTATTACGATTTGGCGGGGCTTTCGCTCCACTTCCACCCCTTTTCGCGCCAGTTCATAGAGCTTTTGGCCGTCCTTTTTGATGGCGGAATACATGGGGGGGATCTGCGCCAGCGCCCCGGTAAACCGGGGCAGGATGGCCTGCAGCGCGGCGCGGTCAACCGTGACCGGGTGCTGCTGCAGCACCTCGCCGGTGGTGTCCTGGGTGTTGGTGACCACGCCCAGCTTGAGCCCGGCCACATATTCCTTGTCCCCCTCGGCGGCATATTCCACCGCCCGGGTGGCCCGGCCCAGAAAGATGGGCAGCACGCCGGTGGCCATGGGGTCCAGCGTGCCGGCGTGCCCCACGCGCTTTTCGTGATAGACGCCCCGCAGCTTGGCGCATACGTCCATGCTGGTCCAGCCGGACGGTTTGTCGATGATAAGCACTCCGTTCATAGGGGGCGTCCTTTCCGCGGCCACGCCGCAAAATCATAGTTATAAAATTATATCATACATTCGGGAAAGCACCAAACATTATTTTGCGGCATTCTCTTTGCCGGTGGGAGGATCACACCCATTGTTGAATGCGGCAAGAGCGGTGCGCCCATTCAATTTGATAAAATGTCAGAAACGCTGTTTGAATGGGCAAAAGCGTGGATCGTTTGCAATTGAATCATACTGTGGTCAAAACAACCGGTCCGCCCATTTGGCCGGCCGGTTGGTGTTTTTTGCACTTAGCGCAGGTTGTCGTCGCTGCAAGCTTCATATCGTTTGTTTCCGCGCTCGCGCGAAAACGCACTCATTCCGCTGCGGCTCCTCTCCCCATCAAACCCGCTTCGCTGGGCTTTGATGGGGGGCCCCGTTTTTAGCGCAGATTGAAAAATGCCTTCATGCCGGGGAACTCAGCGACGTCATCCAGTTCCTCTTCGATGCGCAGCAGCTGGTTGTACTTGGCCACGCGGTCGGTGCGGCTGGGAGCGCCGGTCTTGATCTGGCCGGCGTTGACAGCCACGGCGATGTCGGCGATGGTGGCGTCTTCGGTCTCGCCGGAGCGGTGGGACACAATGGCGGTGTAGCCGGCGCGGTTGGCCATCTGGATGGCGTCCAGCGTTTCGGTCAGGGTGCCGATCTGGTTGACCTTGATGAGGATGGCGTTGCCCACCTTCTTCTCAATGCCGGTGGACAGGCGTTCGACATTGGTGACGAACAGATCGTCGCCCACCAGCTGCACCCGGTCGCCGATGGTCTTGGTGAGCATAGCCCAGCCTTCCCAGTCGGTCTCGGCCATGCCGTCTTCCAGCGAAATGATGGGATAGGTGTCGGCAAACTTCTTCCACATGTTGACCAGCTGCTGCTGGGTCATCTTCTTGCCGGACTTGGGCTGGATGTAGCACTTCTCGTCCTCGTTCCACCACTCGGAGGAGGCGGCGTCGATGGCGATCATGAAGTCCTCGCCGCTCTTGTAGCCGGCCTTTTCGATGGCGGCCACGATGACCTTCAGCGCGTCCTCGTCCTTCTTCAGGTTGGGGGCGTAGCCGCCCTCGTCACCCACGCCGGCGGCCGGAGTGCCGTTTTCCTTGAGCACGGTCTTGAGCGTGTGGAAAACCTCGGTGCACATACGCAGACCCTCACGGAAGGAGGCGGCAGACACCGGCATGATCATGAACTCCTGGATCTCCACGTTGTTGGTGGCGTGTGCGCCGCCGTTCAGGGTGTTCATCATGGGAACGGGCAGCTGCGTGGCGTTGGTGCCGCCAATGTAGTTGTACAGGGAAACGCCCAGGCTCTCGGCAGCGGCCTTGGCACAGGCCATGGAGGCGCCCAGAATGGCGTTGGCGCCCAGACGGGTCTTGTTGGGGGTGCCGTCCAGCTCGATCATGGCCTTGTCGATGGACACCTGATCCAGCACGTTCATGCCGATCAGGCACTCAGCGATCTCGGTGTTGACGTTCTTGACGGCAGTCTCACAGCCCTTGCCCAGGTAGCGGCTCTTGTCGCCGTCACGCAGCTCGCAGGCCTCATAGATG
>JAZSCJ010000072.1:0-38135 GCA_045602885.1 Oscillospiraceae bacterium | reverse complement strand
GCACATCCTCGGCCGAAGTGAATTCGGCCTGCGGAAATGCCGTTGGCATTTTGCGGCTTGCGCCGTCCCACGCTGTGGGTCCCATTATGGTGGAGGTGCCACGATGAATGAACAACTTTTATCGGTGGGTATCGACATTGGCACCTCCACCACGCAGCTTGTGTTGTCCAGATTGACGCTGGTCAATCAGGCCAACCCCTTTTCGGTGCCCCGTATTTCCATTGCGGACAAGCAGGTGATCTATCGCAGCGCCATCCACTTTACCCCTCTGCTGGACGAGCGCACCATTGACGCGGCCGGGGTTCGGGCCATCGTGGCCGAAGAATACCGCAAGTCGGGTTATGACAAGGCGCAGGTGCAGACCGGGGCGGTCATCATCACGGGGGAAACCGCGCGCAAGGAAAATGCCCGGCCGGTGCTGGAAAGTCTGTCGGGATTTGCCGGGGACTTTGTGGTGGCTACCGCCGGGCCTGATCTGGAATCCATTCTGGCTGCCCGGGGGGCCGGTGCAGACGAATACTCTCGGGAGCATCGCTGCAAATTATTACACTTTGATATCGGCGGCGGTACGTCCAATTTGGCGCTGTACGACAAGGGCGAGCTGATTGCCACCGGGTGCTTTGACGTGGGTGGGCGGCTGGTCAAGGTGGACGAGGTTGGGCGGGTCACCTATGTGACGCCAAAGCTGAGGCATCAGATTCCGGTTCTGAGGGTTGGGGGGTTGATCGGGCGGCAGGACTTGGAGGCGGTGGTTGCCTGCCTTGTCCGGGTGCTGGAACAGGCGGCAGGGCTGTGCCCCAACGGCGAGGAACTGGAATTATTTCGCACCGAAGGTACACGCTGGACACCGCCGGACGGGGTGACGCATCTGTCCTTTTCCGGGGGCGTGGCCGACTGCATGGAGTGTTCGGACGGCGACTTATTTGCCTATGGCGACATCGGTGTGCTGCTGGGCCGGGCCATCGACGCCTCACCCATTTTGGGTAAGGCGGAATGGGTGCCGGTGGGGGAGACCATCCGTGCCACGGTGGTAGGGGCCGGGGCGCACGCCACCGATATTTCGGGGTCAACCATTTTCTATCGGAACATCCCCTTTCCGCTGAAAAACATCCCCATTTTGAAGTTGTCGGCGCAGGAGGAGTGTGCCGACGTCCAAACCCTTGCATCGTGCGTGACAGATAAGTTGGGCTGGTTTGCTGACGAGAGCGGTTTGAGCCAGATCGCGCTGGGGTTGGAGGGATGGCACAGCCCATCCTATCCGGCGGTGCAGAC
This sequence comes from Oscillospiraceae bacterium, assembly GCA_045602885.1. GTDB lineage: Bacteria > Bacillota > Clostridia > Oscillospirales > Oscillospiraceae > JAJPXI01. Next base: position 36,863 of record JAZSCJ010000072.1, on the reverse strand, counting down.
TTTGGCGCAGGGGCTGGCAGTTGGGCTGCGCCCGTTGCTGGCGCAGGGGCTGCTTCCCATCGTGGTGGTGGCGCAGGATATGGCCAAGGTGCTGGGACAGGCACTGGCGGCGTGGGTGGATGGGCCGCTGCTCTGTCTGGACGGCGTGGGGGTGAACCACGGCGATTATATCGACATTGGCGCGCCGGTGGTCGGCGGCGCCGTGCTGCCGGTGGTCATTAAGACGCTGGTCTTTCATAAGGAGGAAAACAAATGATACTCAAAACCAAGCTGTTGGGGCAGGTTTATGCCTTTCCCGACCTGCGCACCGTTATGGCCAAGGCCAACGAGGAAAAGTCGGGCGACCGGCTGGCCGGGCTTGCCGCCGAGAACGCCGCCGAGCGGGTGGCCGCCAAGGTAGTGTTGTCCGAGCTGACCCTGGCCGATCTGCGCAACCACCCGGCCGTGCCCTACGAAAGTGACGAGGTCACACGCATCATTCAGGACGATGTGAATGAGAGCATTTACGCTCAGATCCGAAACTGGACGGTGGCCGAGCTGCGTGAGTGGCTGTTGGATGAGAAACACGATGCCGCCGCCATTCGCCGTATCCGCCGGGGACTGACCGCCGAGATGATCGCCGCCGTGACCAAGCTGATGAGCAATCTGGATCTGATCTACGCCGCCAAAAAAATTCCGGTGACCGCCCATTGCAACACTACCATCGGTCTGCCGGGCACGCTGTCGGCGCGGCTGCAGCCCAACCACCCCACCGACGATCCTGACGGTATCATGGCCAGTTTGCTGGAAGGGCTGACCTACGGCGTGGGCGACGCCGTGCTGGGGCTCAATCCGGTGGACGACAGCGTGGAAAGCGTCACCCGGGTGCTGGAGCGCTTCCACGAGATCCGCAACCGCTGGGGTATCCCCACCCAGACCTGCGTACTGGCTCATGTGACCACTCAAATGGAAGCCATCCGCCGGGGTGCGCCTGCCGACATGATCTTCCAGTCCATCGCCGGCAGCCAGAAGGGCAACGAGGCTTTCGGCTTCAACGCCCAGACCATTGAGGATGCCCGACAACTGGCCTTGCGCCAGGGCAATGCCGACGGCCCCAACGTCATGTATTTCGAAACCGGGCAGGGCTCCGAGCTGTCCAGCGAGGCCCACAACGGCTGGGATCAGGTGACCATGGAGGCTCGTTGCTACGGTTTTGCCAAGCGCTTTGAGCCCTTTCTGGTCAACACCGTGGTTGGCTTTATCGGCCCCGAGTATTTGTACAACTCCAAGCAGGTCATCCGCGCCGGATTGGAGGATCATTTTATGGGCAAGCTGACCGGCATCCCCATGGGCTGCGACGCCTGCTACACCAACCACATGAAGGCCGACCAGAGCGACATTGAAGATCTGGCCGTGCTGCTGACGGCCGCCGGGTGCAACTATTTTATGGGTATCCCCCACGGCGATGACGTTATGCTGAATTATCAGACCACTGGCTATCACGAAACGGCGGCACTGCGAGAGCTGTTCGGTCTGACCGCCATCGCGCCCTTCCAGGTTTGGCTGGAAAAGATGGGCTTTGTAGAGAACGGGAAATTAACTGCTTTGGCCGGTGACGGTTCGGTTTTGCTGGGATAAGGAGGTTGCGAGGACGTGAACGATACAGAACTGCGCGCTCTGGTGGAGCGCATGGTGGCCGAGCTGGCAGGGCAGCAGCCCACGCCGCAGGTCAAGGCCGCCGATTATAAACCCATGCAGCGGCAGGCCGAGCGGGCCATTTCTTCGGACGGCGGCGAGCTGCCCGACATTACCCAAGTGGATCTGCGCCAGCAGTATCTGGTGGAACACCCTAAGAACAAAGAGGCCTTTCTGGACTTAAAGCGCAAGACTCCGGCCCGCATCGGACTGGGCCGTGCCGGTGCACGGTACAAGACCCAGACCATGCTTCGTATGCGTGCTGACCACGCGGCGGCGCAGGACTCGGTGTTTTCTCTGGTGGACGAGGAGTTTCCCAAGAAGCTGGGCTGCGTGCCGGTGCAGACCCTCTGTGCCAGCAAAGACGAGTATCTGACCCGACCGGACAAGGGCCGCCGCTTTGATGAGGTCAACCAGAAGATCATCCGGGAAATTTTGGGCCAGCACCCCAAGGTGGCGCTGGTGGTGGGGGATGGTCTGTCCTCGGCGGCCATCGAGGCCAACGCCGCCGATTGTATGCAGGCCATTCAGGCCGGGCTGAAGGGCTATGGCATCGAGGCAAGCCGCGTGCTGTTCGTCAAGTTCTGCCGGGTGGGCGCTTCCGACCACATTGGTGAGCTGACCGATGCCGAGGTGGTGTGTATGCTGGTGGGTGAGCGGCCGGGACTGGTAACGGCGGAATCCATGTCGGCCTACGTCACCTATCGTCCCCGCATTGGCACGCCGGAATCCGACCGCACGGTGATCTCCAACATCCACGCCCAGGGCACTGCCGCCGTGGAGGCCGGCGCCCATGTGGCCGAGCTGATCAAAACCATGTTGGAGAAAAAGGCGTCGGGTGTTAAGTTGGCGCAGATGCAGCGGGGGGTGGGTGCATGATTGATGATCTGCTTCCCGTCAAGGTGCTGGCCACCCATACCATTGCCAACGTGTCGGAAACGCTGGCAAAAAAGCTCAAGCTGCCCAAGGATCACCGCTGTATTGGCATCATCACGGCCGACAGCGACGATCCTACCTACTGTGCGCTGGATGAGGCCACCAAGGATGCCGCCGTCAAGGTGGTCTACGGCCGCAGCTTTTACGCCGGAGCGGCCAACGCCACCAGCAAGTACGCCGGTGAGGTCATTGGCATTCTGGCAGGGCCAAACCCCTCTGAGGTGTCCTCCGGGTTAAATTCGGCGGTGTGTTTTTTGCAGTCGGGGGTGGGCTTTCGCTCGGCCAACGAGGACGACAGCGTGGCTTATTTTGCCCACACGGTCTCCCGTACCGGCTCTTACCTGTCCCAGACGGCCGGGATTCGGGAGGGCGAGGCGCTGGCCTATCTGATCGCGCCGCCGCTGGAGGCCATGGTGGGTCTGGACGAGGCGCTCAAGGCCGCTGACGTGGAGTTGGTGGCCCTGTATGAGCCGCCCAGCGAAACCAACTACGGCGGCGGTCTGCTGACCGGAACCCAGTCGGCCTGTCACGCCGCCTGCGCCGCCTTTGCCGCAGCCGTTAAGGCGGTGGCGGCCCGTCCGAGGGAGGTGTAGATATGGACCACGATTTACAATCCATTCAGCAGGTGCGTGATCTGCTCAAGCAGGCCAAGCAGGCGCAAACGGAACTGGCGGCCATGAGCCAGGAACAGTTGGACCGCATCGTGGCGGCGGTGGCCGGGGCGGGGCAGCAAAACGCCCGGTGTCTGGCCGAACTGGCGGTGGAAGAGACCGGTTTTGGCATTGTGGAGCACAAGCAGATCAAAAACCAATTTGCCAGCCAAAGGGTTTATGAGGCCATTCGAAACTTAAAAACGGTGGGCATTCTGGCCGAGGACAAGCAGAACAAAACGATGGACATCGGCGTGCCGGTGGGCATTGTGGCCGCTCTGGTGCCCTCCACCAACCCCACCTCCACGGTTTTTTATAAGACGCTGATTTGTCTGAAGGCGGGAAACCCGGTCATCTTTTCGCCCCATCCCAACGCCGTGAAATGCATTGGCCAGGCGGTCAAGGTGGCGGCGCAGGCGGCGGAGCAGGCCGGGGCGCCCAAGGGTGCCATCTCTTATATCAGCCAGCCCACGCTGGAGGCCACCCAGGTTTTGATGAAGCATGAGGATACCCGCATGATCCTGGCCACCGGCGGCGGAGCTATGGTCAAGGCGGCCTATTCCAGCGGTACCCCCGCCATCGGCGTGGGGGCAGGCAACGGCCCGGCGTATATCCACCGCACCGCCGATGTCCACCGTGCCGTCAAGCGCATTTTGGATTCCAAGACCTTTGACAACGGCACGATTTGTGCCAGCGAGCAGTCCGTCATCGTGGAACGGGCCATGGAGCGCGCCGTATCGGACGAGATGCGGCGGCAGGGGGCATATCTGCTCAGTGATGCCGAGCACGCCAAGCTGTCCCGGTTCATTCTGCGGCCCAACGGTACCATGAACCCGGCCATTGTGGGCAAAAGCGTGGAAACGGTGGCCAAGCTGGCCGGGCTGGACGGCGTACCGGCCACCGCCCGGGTGCTGGTGGCCCGAGAGACCGGCGTGGGTCGGGGCTATCCTTTCTCCAACGAAAAGCTGGGGCTGATTCTGGCCTACTACGTGGAGGAGGATGAGCAGGCGGTCTTCCGCCGCAGCGCCGAAATTTTGGCGTGGGAGGGCGCAGGGCATACCTACTCCATCCACGCCGAAGACCCCGAACTGGTCAAGCGCCTTGCCATGGCGGTGCCTGCCAGCCGCATCATGGTGAATACGCCCTCTGCCTTGGGTGGTATCGGGGCCACCACCAACCTCTTCCCGGCGCTGACGCTGGGCTGCGGCGCGGTGGGCGGCTCGTCCTCGTCCAACAACATCGGGCCGCTGGATCTCATCAACATCAAGCGTGTGGCCTGGGGCGTACGGGAGTTGGAGGACTTGAGAGGGGGTGAGGGCGCATGGAGCCACGAAGTGCCCTGCTCGGGCGAGTGGATCTCGATGCTGGCGCAGGAGATCTGCCGCAGACTGCAATGACACCGCCCGAGCAATCCGGCGATGCCGGGAAAGCACCCTCAAAACGAGTGAAAAAAGAACCAAACCAAACAAAACCGATCAGGAGGAATGAAGCAATGGCAAATACCAACGCACTTGGCATGGTGGAAACACGGGGACTGGTGGGAGCCATCGAAGCGGCTGACGCCATGGTCAAGTCGGCCAACGTCCAGTTGGTGGGCAAGGAGCAGGTAGGCGGCGGCTTGGTGACCGTGATGGTGCGGGGTGACGTAGGCGCGGTGCAGGCCGCCACCGATGCCGGTGCGGCCGCTGCCGAAAAGGTGGGCGAGCTGGTGTCGGTACACGTCATCCCCCGCCCCCATGTCGAGGTTAACGCCATCCTGCCTCTGGGCAAGGGCGAGAGTAGCGGTCTGTAAGATATGACGGCACGGCAAAAACCCGAGCACATGACCCATCTGGATCACAAAACGCTGGTGCGCAAGGATCACCCCCGGATTCGCTTCCGGGGGATGATCGATGCGCTGGAGGCGGAAATTTTGGTGTGCCAGTACCATGCGGTGCAGGGCGGTCATGTGCAGCTGACCATGGACTTGCAGGAGATGCTGGACTTTGTGCGCGGCCTGATCCCCTGCGATGTGCTGGGCAAGCCGGTGGGGGAGATCTGCCTGTGTGGCTACACCGCCGACCAGTTGCGAGAGCACTCCCACTACCCGGACCGGTACTACGGACAGCCCCATTTTATGGCCTGTGTCACCGATGAGCCGACCCTTCTGTATGTCAACCGCCTGCGCACCCTGGTGCGGCAGGCCGAGCTGGCAGGGTATGAGGCATTCCAACACTATGATGGCACCGTGAAGCGGCCGGATATCATGCTGGCCATGAACCGGCTGTCCTCGCTGTGCTGGATCATGATGATTAAATTAAAGGCAGGAACGTATGAACGCAAGTGTTGATGCGCTGGCTCAGCAGATTGTCCGGCGAATGACCATTGAGCTGGAGGCGTCCGGCCGACACATCCATCTCTCCCGTGCCCATGTGGATGCCCTGTTTGGGCCGGGGTGTTCCCTGACTCCGGTCAAGCCGCTGTCCCAGCCCGGCCAGTTTGCCTGCAAGGAGCGGGTGACGCTGGTGGGGCCTAGGGGTGAGCTGAACAACGTGGTGGTGCTGGGGCCCGAGCGAAGCGAAAGCCAGGCAGAGGTCTCGCTGACCGACGCCGTGACGCTGGGCATCACGCCGCCGGTGCGGCAAAGCGGTGATCTGCGGGATACGCCCGGATTGACCGTGCGAAATGGGGCGCGCAGTATTGTGCTGGAGCATGGCTTGATCGTGGCGCTGCGGCACATCCACATGACGGTGGAGGACGCCGCCCTTTGGGGCGTGACGGACAAGCAGACGGTGCGCCTGAAAACCTTTACCCGGCGCCCGGTGGTCTTTGATGACGTGGTGGTACGGGTGTCCCCCCAATACCAAACCATGGCGCATCTGGACTACGACGAGGCCAATGCGTGCGGGTTTCAAAAGGGAGATCGGGGCATGATTTTGCTGTGACTGCCCTGTGGTGGGGGAAAACCCTCTGGATCACCCGGCTGCCGGTGGATGCCATGGGCCGACTGGCCAACTGTGCGCCGCAGGGCGTGCAGGAGACCGAGGTGCTGTGTGCGCTGCTGGACGGCGTGCGGGTATATTTGCTCCGGGAGGGCCTGGAGTACCGACAATACCGCAACAGCGCACCGCTGGGGGTCTACCGCCGGTGCGTTACGTTGGAGCGAGAGCTGAGGGAGATGGGGATCGTTGTTGTTCGGAACGGTGGAGGGGAACCTGTGGGCGACCAAGAAATCCCCCCAACTGGTGGGGCAGACCTTTTTGTGCGTGCGGCTGAGCGATGGCGAGGGGACGCTGATCTGCGCCGACTGCGTGGGGGCCGGCGTGGGTGAGCGGGTGCTCGTCGCCACCGGAGGGGCGGCCCGGGTGGCGGTGGGACAGGCCGTGCCGGTAGACGCCGCTATCGTGGGGATTGTGGATCAGATAGGAGATAAAAGATAAAAGATAAGAGATAAGAGATAAGAGATATACACACATTCAAACTATCTCATATCTCGGTTCTTCCGGTGTTATCTATAATCAAAGGGGGACATGAAGGATGTCCATCAATGAAGTCATCATTTATATCATGGTCATTTTCATGGTGCTGGGCGCCGTGGACCGCATCCTCGGCAACCGCTTCGGGCTGGGCGAGCCGTTTGAGGAGGGGATTTTGGCCATGGGCAGTCTGGCTCTGTCCATGATCGGAATTATTACCCTGGCCCCCGTGCTGGCCCATCTCCTGCGCCCGGTGGTGGTGCCGCTGTTTGCGCTGGTGGGGGCTGACCCGGCCGTGTTTGCCGGTACCATTCTGGCCAACGACATGGGCGGCGCGTCCCTTGCCATGGAGCTGGCCCAGAGCCAGCAGGCCGGGCGCTTTGGCGGCTTGATCGTGGGCGCCATGCTGGGCCCGACCATCGTGTTTACCATCCCGGTGGCGCTGGGCATCATCCGTGCGGAAGACCGTCCTGCGCTGGCCCGGGGTGTGCTGGCCGGCATCATCACCATTCCTGTCGGCTCCTTTGTGGGCGGTCTGGTGGCTGGATTTGACGTGCTTATGGTGCTGCGCAATCTGATCCCCATTGTGGTTATTGCCCTTTTGATCGCCGTGGGATTGTTTTTGGTTCCCAACGGCATGGTCAAGGGATTTCAGGTCTTTGGCAAAATCATTGTCATTCTGATCACGGTGGGTTTGGCCCTTGCTATTTTTCAAACGCTGACCGGGGTGACCCTTGTCAGAGGGCTGACGCCGCTGCAGGAGGGCTTTCAAACGGTGGGCAGCATTGCCATCGTGCTGGCGGGCGCCTTTCCGCTGGTGCATGTCATTACCAAAGTGTTCCGCAAGCCGCTGCTCAAGCTGGGCGGTCTGCTGGGCATGAACGACAAGGCCGCCGCCGGTCTGGTGGCCACCCTGGCCAACAACATTCCCATGTTTGGTATGCTGCATGAGATGGACGAGCGGGGCAAGGTCATCAATGTGGCCTTTGCCGTGTCGGCTGCCTTTGTGTTTGGCGACCATCTGGGCTTTACCGCCGGGTTTGACGAAACCATGATCTTTCCCATGATCGTGGGCAAGCTGGTGGGCGGCGTGACGGCGGTGGCGGTGGCCATGGTCTTGACCCGAAAGGAGAAGAAACATGGATAAACAGCAGTTGGAAGCCATGGTGCGGCAGGTCATTGAGGAAACGCTGGGCGGCCGGGACAGTGCGATGCATGGGGTGCGCAAAGTCGCGGTACCCTGCCTGCGCACCACCGAGGCCGACCGCATGGACACGGGCAATCCCGCCCATCGGGTGTATACCCGGGATCTGTTTTCGCTGGCGCAGTCGCCCCGACTGGGCGCCGGACTGATGGAGATGGAGGATACGACCTTCCCGTGGACGCTCAACTACGACGAGATGGACTATGTCATTGAGGGGCAGTTGTCCATTGGCGTGGGCGGGGAAACCGTGACGGCCGGGCCGGGCGAGCTGATTTATATTCCCAAGGGCTCGGCCATTGAGTTTTCGGTGTCGGGCAAGGCCCGGTTTCTCTACTTTGTCTATCCGGCCGACTGGCAAAATCAGCAATAAAGTAAGGCCCGGCGGTATACCGCCGGGCCTTGGCGCATAAGATGGCAACAACCAACGCGGAGAGGATGCGAAGCAAACAATGCAAATGGCATGGAATGAAAACCATATTTCTCTGGCCGGGATCGTGGGAGAGCCGCCGGAGGTGTCCCACGAAAACCACGGCGTTACATATCTTCGGTTTCCGCTGCGGGTGCGCCGACTGTCGGGGGCGGAAGATGTGATCAATGTCATCGCGGCGCAAGAGCTGCTGCAGCCCGGTCTGGTGGAGCAGGGCACGGCGCTGGCGCTGGAGGGCGAGGTGCGCTCCTATAATAACCGCAGCGGCCGGGGCAGCAAGCTGGTCATCACGGTGTACGCACGCACGCTGGCGCGGCATCTTGGGGAGCATCAAAACGAGCTGACGCTGGCCGGTGTGCTGTGCAAGCCGCCCGTGCTGCGCCGCACGCCCCTGGGGCGTGAAATCTGTGATTTGATGCTGGCCGTCAATCGGCGGTACGGCCGGGCCGACTATCTGCCGTGCATCGCCTGGGGCGCGGTGGCCGTCTGGTGCAGCCGTCTGACGGTGGGGGATGGCATCAAGCTGTCCGGGCGGCTGCAAAGCCGGGAATACGTCAAGCAGGAGTACGGGCAAAGCCAGACGCGCATTGCCTTTGAAATTTCCGTCATGTCGCTGGAACCTGTGGAGGATGTGTAGGCGCAGGGTTAAAAAATCAACTGGAAACGTTGCGAAAAAGTGGCAGTAATCGCGGTGGATAGAAACCGAGCATGGGAACAAACTATGCTCGGGTCAGCAAAGCGGTCCAAACACAACGAGGGATTTTGAACGGGAAGCCACACAAAATCCCGGCTGTGTCCGGATCGATGACCCGAGAAAAGTTTGTGAAGGAGATACAAGTGATGTCCAGCTCTAAGAATTCCAATCAGCCTGTCGTCCCCAGCGCCCGTGAGGCTCTGGACAAGTTCAAGATGGAAGCCGCCCAGGAAGTGGGCGTCAACCTGAAGCAGGGTTACAACGGCGATCTGACCTCCCGTGAGGCAGGCAGCGTCGGTGGCCAGATGGTCAAGAAGATGAGTACCGTACGAACTGCGAACTATACCCGTGCAGACCGTACTGCAATCGGGCATGAGATCAAAGTTCGGTACATAGCTTCAATCACCATTTAGGAGGTACATTGATATGAAAAGGCTGATTTCTTGTAGTTTCAACATGGATACAGTTTGTGTGGAGCTGAAATTCACCGATGGCAGCATGATCGCCATTGATACCATCGCCGTGGAGAACGAGGTTGCAGGCAATATGTATCAGCACTCAGAACTGGACTGGCTGCTCTACAATAAGACGCTGGAATATGCACAGCTTGTGCTCGGCGGCGACTTGGAACGGTATGTCCAAGGTAGACCGGAGCATCGTTTGACGAATTAATGAATTACAAATTTAGGAGCTGCTGCAGAACCTTCATTCTGCAACAGCTCCTTTTCGTTATACTCTTGCCTTCATTTCGTGCCAGTCGGTTGCGACCTGCATCTCGATGCCGTTGCCCAGTGCTTCAAAATGCTTTTTGCCGCAGTGGATCTTCAGCTGTTCACGGGTGCGCAGATCCATAAAGCTGTCGCTGCCCTTAGTTTCCAGAATGAAGTACAACTTTTCTTCTCCATTCTTGGTCAAATACACCGCCCAGTCGGGATTGTAAGATCCAATAGGTGTATCGATCTTGAACCGGTCTGGGATTTTGAAGAACATTTTCACATCCGGATCATTGTCCAGAGCCAGTGCGAAGGGACGCTCAACGGTGCTGCTGTCATATACGATATAATCGTAAACACTGTGTTCAACCTTTACGGCGTTACGATCCAGATTGGCAATCAGTTCAGCGGTATCGAAGATCTCCTGGACATAGTATTCTTTTCCATCCAGCTTCACATAGCGGATTCCATCAATTGCCAAAGCATGTCGATTGTTTTTGATCAGCTCGATAGCTTTTTCCAAGAAAGCTTCCGGATTGTTCAGAAAATCCTTCAATCTCCCACTCTGCACCAGAATTTCATTGACTGTGGCAGGAGTCAGCAGTGTAGCATCGCTGATCGTTGTGATAATATCCGGCAGGCTTTGATAAGAATCTGCGATATCCGTTGTGCGCATTTCCCGTTCCACATGATGCACGCCGGCTTTTTCAATGTGAATATCTGCGGTTTGAGAAATGATCCTTGCCTTGGGGATCGCAGGCATTTCCTGCAGGGCTTTCACGCAGTTTTCAATCAGCCGATCTGTATCGATGCTGACCCGGTAAGCCGTTTTCTGCTTAATTCTCTTCCACAGGTCCAGGAATTCGGGAGATACCATAACCTGCTTATTGATCCGCACAACAACATCTCTGGACGCATCCCGGATAGGAGGTCTGCGATCCGCTTTCGAGATGATCTGCTCGAAGCGCTGTCTTGCTGCCTCATATTTTTGCGGAAGATCCAGCGTTCCGGTTTTCAGCGCCGTTTTCATCGTATCCTTAATCTTGCCTGAGCTGGTGATGTAACCCTTCTTTTCAAAATGGGTCATCAGTTCTTGGGCTTCTTCGTAGGAAACCTTGCGTTCGACAGTTTCGGTAATGGTGGCGGTAATGCCTTCAATGGCGGCAGCTGCCTGCTCCGGCGTTGCACCCATCTTGATTTGTCGCATGACTTCTGTGGCGGGATTTGGGGGTGCGGTGAGCTCGCCGCTTTCAAGCTGTGCGGAGATTTTCTGCTCAGCAGCAACCATTTCCGGATCTTTTGCCCACTGATCCAGCATGCCGCTCTCAGTCCAGTATCGGACCAACTCCTGCGCTTCCACTTTGTCGATGGTGTGTTCCCGTTCCACCTGTTCTTCGTATACCATTCCCGCAAATAGGTCCAGCTGCAGAACACCAAACTTCATGCCGGTATCGTCCTCGATTTCCCGCTGAAGGGTCTCTGCAAACTCGGAGAAGCTTTCGTTCGCCATAACATGCAGGATGTTGATATGCTTATCCTCCACCCGTTCACCGTCCTGATTTACGCACAGACGCAGGCCACGGCCTACCTTCTGCCGACAGGTGAAAGTGGATTTCTGCTCGATCAGGGTGCAAACCTGGAACACATTGGGGTTATCCCAGCCTTCCTTCAGTGCGGAGTGGGAGAAGATAAAGCGCAGAGGGCAGGCAAAGCTCAGCAGCCACTCCTTATCACGCATGATGGTATTATAAGTATCATCATCTGCCGCTGTATCGCCCTTGGTGTCCTTCAGACGTCCTTTTTTATCCTGAGAGAAGTAACCGTTATGTGCCTTGGTAATATCCGCTGAGAAACGCTCACGAATTGGTGCGTACTTTGGACGTGCGATCAGCTCCAGATAACATTCCTCAAACATCCGGGCATAGATGCCGGGAGATCCGTCCTCCAGCCGATAGTTGGCGACTTTATCAATAAAGAACAGAGACAAGACTTTGATACCCTTGTCGGTATAGCGAAGCTCCTTGTCCAGATGTGCCTCTATAGTGCGGCGGATCTGTGCTTTCTTTACCATGTTCTCGTCGATATCGCCGATGGATTTACCCAGATATACTTCTTCGGTGTTGCCGAATTCGATGTGCTCGTATTCCGAGGTGCAGTCAATGCCTGCAACGGTGTAGCCCTCGTAAAGCTCTCTTTCGCCGGACAGCAGGTACAGATCATCACCAGGTTTGACAGTAACAGTCTTTCTGCCGACGATTCCGTCCTTCTTTCGGATATCCATCTCGATCTTTGCCCGGAAGCCTTTCTCATTGGACACAGAGAGCAATTTCACATAGGGCTGGTTGAAACCGCCGGAAACCTGGTTGGAGGATACTGAGATCTGCTTTACCAGACCCATTTGGTAGGCGTCTACCGGGGTCAAGCGGTACAGCAAATTGATCTTTTCTCTGTGAGTTGCAGAATAACGCAGAACGCACAGTGGCTTCAAGGATGCGATCGCCTCTTTGGCCTTTGGCGTGTTGTCCACACTCTGAGGCTCGTCGATGATAACAACGGGATGGGTGTCCTGGATGTACCGCATGGCGCTGTCGCCATTGAGCTTATCCTGCGCCTGATTGATGATATTCTCCGCTTTCTTGAACGCATCAATATTGATGATCATGATTTCAATGTTTGCGCTGGTGGCAAACTGGCGCACATCGGACAGCTTGGCAGAATTGTAGATAAAGTACCGGCAAGGTACATTGTCATATTGCAGACCAAAATGTTCCTTTGTCACCTCAAAGGACTTGTAAACACCTTCCCGGATAGCCACAGAGGGAACGACAATGATAAACTTGGTCAGACCGTACTTGCGGTTCAGCTCGAAGATGGTCTTGGTATATACATAGGTCTTGCCGGTGCCGGTCTCCATCTCAATGGAAAACTGGGGAAATGTACGCTCCCGGTATTCCAAAGGCTCGGCGTCCGGAATCAGATTGGGACCGACCCAGTTGGCATCCGTCAACGGCAGGTTGTTGCGCTTTTGGACGGTGTGCATGTTTTGCAGAAGCATATCATCGTCCACAACAATGGCATTTCCTTCGCCCAGATCACCGGTAAAGGTCGCCTGCGCGCCATCATCCACAAAAAACAGATTGACACCCTTTGCCATGCCTGCGAACAGGTCAACAACCGAATTCACCGCATCGGTCTGGAAGTCTTGATTTTTGAATTTAAGTTTCATGGTTTTTCACCTTGCTTAAAGCGTTGAAGAAGTAATGTATAGTTCCAAAGCAGTTGATCTGCTTCCATGCAATGCTCAATCATAATGATTCCGTATTGTATTGCCGCTATGTTCTTCTCGCTAATGTGTTTTTGTAACATTGAGTAGTTGTTCAAAACATCTAATTGATTCAACCTTTTTGTATTTGTTACTTCGTGGATTTTTTGCTGCAATTCTACAAGGATGGGTTCATACCCGGTTTCACAATACAAAGCGGCAATCTCATACGATGTTTTCAATGCAAGTAAAGCATCTCTGCGCGCATCAATCTGCATCTTTCGAATGACAACAATCAACACCTCATATATTGCAAAGCAAAAGACTACGCGTTCAATCCACGCCCAGATTAGGTTTTCTCCTTCAATTTTCATTATGAAAGAGGATAAATAAGCAATCAATGTCGGGATTCCAATATAATCAATTGCACCAATAAAGCAATGCAGAAAAGTCTTCGAACGAACGTGATGCTTTTTTAATGGCATTTTCCCCATTATGTACCTCACAGAAGTTTCAACTCTATACCCCGATCACGGAGGATATAGTAAGCGTTGGCCATGGCGGTGTCGTTGGCAAAGGAGTCGCGAGAAATAATGACCTTCGCCGGAACATACTCTGCCATTGCTTCCACATCTTCGGGAGTAATATCCGCCGCAAGGCAGACCAACAGCAGGCAGTCATCACCAACGGTGTAGGCAACCTTGCTGTTCACTGTCACCTTATTTACGGAGTAAGTCAACGGCACGCCCAACTTCAGCATAACCTCGCAAACCATGTCCAGATCGCTGCGGTCAGCCTTTACCCGGTTGATCATGGTGTTCATTCTGTTCAGCAGGTCTTCCAGACGCAGCTCGTCCACAGGGGTTGCATCCCAAGTCTGCAGGTTGGAAGAATCCAGCTTGAACACACGGAAGCCTATATCCAGCGGTTTCTTTTCACTGTCGCCAATCTGCATCTGTCCATCGGTTTCGGTCAGCTTTTTGCCCGCACGGCGAATGCGTTCTTTGCCAATTTCGCAGATATTCTGAAAACCAGCTTTTGCAGCTTCACTCATTTCATCACAGACTTCCGGTAGCTGGACAAGGATATATTTGCGGTTGCCACCGTCTTCAGTATTTAACTGCATAACTGCGTGAGCGGTTGTGGCTGAACCGGAGAAGAAGTCAAGGACGATGTCATCCTTATCGGTCACTATTTTAATCAGGTTATAAAGAAGTTTAGTCGGCTTCGGATGGGTAAACAATTTGCCTTGTCCAAACAGTTCTCGTATTTCCGCAGTTGCGTCTTCGTTCATACCATGCTTATCCCACCACGATTCAGCCCTTATCTTGCCGTGGATTCTGTCGGCGGCAAACACTTTTTGAACAGGGCGAGTTGTTCCTGTTTTACCAAAAATGATGCGGCCTTCTTCTATCCTTTTTAATACTTCTTTTTCATTGAATACCCAATAACGACCCTCTGGAGGATAGAATGTATCGCCAGTTACAGGATTCGTTATTGCGAAATAAGGCCCTTTGTGGTTTGCAGATAAATCCGTTGTTGTCCAAGGCCCACGTGGATCATTGTCCGGATTAGAGTACGTCTTATTAAAGTGTTCTTCGGTCATTTCATATCCTATATCACCAACATCAACTATTGATTTTGAATATGCAAGGATATAGTCATGTACTGGGGGAATGTAACCCATGTTATTTCCGTTGGTCTTTTTCTTCCAAAGGATTATACCAATGTAGTTTTCCTCACCGAACACCTCGTTGCACATTTTTTTCAAATTATCTACTTCTGTATCATCAATGGAAATAAAAATGACGCCATCATCCCGCAAAAGGTTTGCAGCCAATCTCAGTCTGGGATACATCATATTCAGCCAGTTGGTATGGAAACGGCCCATAGTTTCGGGGTTGGACTTTGTGGTCTGCTGGGTCACTTCTTTATACCGAGCCATAGGATCGGCAAAATCGTCCGCATAGACAAAATCGTTACCGGTGTTGTAGGGAGGATCGATATAGATCATCTTCACCTTCCGGTAGTAAGCGGTCTGCAGGAGCTTCAGCACCTCCAGATTGTCGCCCTCGATGTACAGGTTTTGCGTGGTATCCCAGTCCACGCTTTCCTCGGGGCATGGACGCAGCGTGCCGGTAGAGCGCTTCTGTGCCAGCTTCAGACACTCCGCCTTTCCTTTCCACTCGAACTTATACTTTTCAAAATCGTTACCGATATATTCGCCACACAAACCCAGCAGCTTGTCAATATCCAGCTTGCCTTCTGCAAAGCATTCCGGAAACACTGCACGCAGCTTTTCCATATTCGCTTGCTCCAAATTCATGCTCATTCCATCCATCATTTCAGGCATTGTTATTGCCCTCCTTTTTTTGCTTGGACCCACTCGTCACCAGTAATGCAACAATAATAAATAGAGACAGTGGATAGCCTATGTAGTTTACCATTGGATTCAAAATCGTGGGAATGGATTTTGCAATCAGGCCACTCAAGCAGCCAAAGCCTCCGATGAGAATAAAACCTACAAGTCTGCTCCCGAAATTCTTAAAGTTCTTAATAAAGAAGCATGCGACTGCTAAAGTCCAAAAAAGTCCGCTACCAGTCAGGAACTTTATTAAATTCACAGTAGGATTTGTTTCTTTCCTAAAGACACTTCCCAAGCTTCCATCGGACTGCTTTTCAATTTCAGATAAGATGCGTGTATACTCTTGCATAAGGACATCATTATCTTGTATTTTTTCCATGTCCAACTGTGTCATTTGATCCAGAACGTCGATGCGATTATTAACACGATTATAATAAAATACATTGGCATCGATGTACGGAAACAACAGCAAACCAACCAATATCAGGGATAAAAGTAATACATATAGATTAGGATTTCTTAGATTTTTCTTAATTTCGTCAAAAAGCTTTTCAAGCATCTTTTCTTCCCTCAATTCTTAAAACAAATTCTCTAACGACTTTTGCGGTCAGTTTTTCTTTCTCAGAGAAAGTTTTCATCTGTTCTTCCAGTTCCAGATCCAGACGCATCGCGTCAAAGAACTGGTTTTCCTGCTTGGACATATATTCCCGCCGCAGCTGATTGATCTGCTTTTCCATAGCCAGTAAGTGCAAACGGTCATTGGTGATCCCGTTGCGTACCGTCTCCAGGCTTTTGATCTGCGCTTCCAATGCGTCGATGTCCTTAGAAATTGCCGCCTTTTTGCCTGCCACCTGCAGTTTCAGCCGTTCCAGCTCTTCCTGGTGGATGGGAGAAAGCTTCTGCATCTGTGCGGCAATCAGTTCCTCAACCGGGACCAGTCGGTCAAGAGCGTGTGTTGTGCTGCCGGATTTCAGCCAATGCGGCGCACTATGCTCACTTTGCGAAAACTGCAATACGGGTTTGGAAAGCAGAGCTAAGCACTGCGCATCTGTCAGTATTTCACCAGACTCATTTTGGCCTACCAAAACCGAATGCTCTGCAACGGGCAACTTCCCGGAAAGCAGCGTAACATGATATAACCCAACGGTAGCTGGCTCTATATCAGATTGTACCTGTAGAACGCCAGAGTCTGGGCATTCCAGTTCATGGATGATGCCACGGCCAATGATACTGGAAAGTGTGATCCTTCCGTGGCGTGGTCTAAAATCCTTTGCCATGCCGTACTGCTTTTGACTCTGGTATTTCTTATTTCTGCTGCCATTCCAGTAGTAAAACAGGGTCGGCAGGGTTTCGTAGTTTGTTGCTGTGATAGTCTGCGCATCTTCGTCGATCACATAATAGCAGTCACTATGCTCTTCATTATAGCGAATAAAGAACCATTTTACTGCTTCCCACAAAGAGCGGTTCATCTCTACAGTCCGTTCATCCACATACCGGGGCGTAAGGTGGATCTTATCTGCCAGTTCTTTTGTGAATGTGGTAAACAGGATATCTTCAGCAGAGGCAACTGCCGCCTTGTTTTCTTCTGCACGGGCAGACAGAACCGCATGGTGATCGCTTTCCACCTGTGCCCGTGTGCGAAGTTTTTCGCCGATCACACTCAAAGCGTCGTCCAAGTCGCCGGAGAACCCGCCGATCACATCGTCGCTGACACCAAATACGCCGTCCGAAACCAACATGCGCTTACTAACCAATTCCAGCTTGCGCACATCCGCAAAGTTATTCTGATTGATAAACGCAATGGAGAGAACATCGTTCTTCTGGCCAATCCGATGGCAACGGTCGATCCGCTGCTCCATCTTGAGAGTATTGTAGAGCAGATCATAGTGGATAACAAACGCTGCGTCTTCCAAGTTAAAGCCTTTTGCACCATTATCCGTGGAGATCAGGACCTCACAGTCTTGCTTAAACTGACGGATGGCAGAATAATCTGCGCTGCCGTTATAA
This sequence comes from Oscillospiraceae bacterium, assembly GCA_045602885.1. Lineage (GTDB taxonomy): Bacteria > Bacillota > Clostridia > Oscillospirales > Oscillospiraceae > JAJPXI01. Next base: position 19,476 of record JAZSCJ010000072.1, on the reverse strand, counting down.
ACCACGGATTTATATTTCTTGCCCAACAGAGTATACAGCATCTTTTGGGTTTCTACGCTCTCGGTGAAAATAACTGCCTTCTTTGCTGCTCCTGCTTTTTTCATAAGAGAGAAGCCTTTATCCAACACCTTCAGCAATTCCTTTGCCTTGGTATCCATCGGAATGCTTTGGCAAGCGTCTAACAAGGACTGAAGCTGTGCGATTTCTTCCTCGGCATTTGGCATTTTCTCAAGACGTTTCAAAATGCCTTTAACGGTTTGGGCAATTGCCGCTGTGGAGGAACTCTGCAGGCTCAGAAGGCGCAGCGCCAGATCATAAGTTTCCATCTCGGGAAATGCCAGCTTGTTTGGTTTGTTGATATAGGCGTACAGAAGATCGTACAGCTTCTGTTCCTGAGAGGAAGGTTTGTACTCGTATGTAAACAAAACACGCTCGGGGATCTTAGCATAGCCTTTGGCTTGTGAGCGGAGTGTCCGGAAGCAGAATTTGCTGACCCGCTCCGCCAATTCCGGATAGTTCTCCGGTTTGCGCAGATATCGGGCAAGGAATTCCTTTTCCTCCGGAAGTACCGTATTATCGATGAACCATACCAGGCCGTAAAGGTCCATGATATTCTTTTCGATTGGTGTTCCGGTCAGCAGCACCTTAAAAGAATTACCCGCAATTCGGTATAGGGCTTTTGCTTGCTTGTTGTCCTCCTGATAAACACCGGACAGGGCGTTTGCCTCTTCAAACACTGCCAAATCCCAGGCAATGGCTGATGCTTCCGATTCGTGATCGGCTGCAAAGTCATAGGTTGTGATCACGATGCCGCTTTGGTCAAATCCCGTTTCAGGATCCCAATCCGTATTCTTTGTCAGGACACAATATGGAACTGTATAGTGCGTATCCAGCAAATCTGTCCACTGAACGAGCAGGTCAGCATTGGGGATACACAGTAGGATTCTTGTTTGTCCTTCCATCCACCGCTGTGCCATAATAAGCATAGCTTCATGGCTCTTGCCCATTCCGGCTTCATCGCAAAGGATTACACCTTTTTGGTAAGGGGAACGCAGGGCAAAGCTTGCGGCAGCAATTTGGAATGGGTACACCTGGATATCGGAGGAGGCAAACACCGGCAACAGCTTCTCCGCATCAGGCAATGTGTCCAGTTGTCTTGCAGTATAGTATGCGTGAAACGGTGTTTGCTGCACGATGCTCCCTCCTTTTGCAAGACGTTATGAGTCAAATATTATTTCACAATCCGATATAATCACAATCATAATCAGGATAGTTGCAAGAGCTTTTTTATGATCGTTCCTGACGTAGAACCGAAAAGATTGTAAACTTACAGCACCACAGTGGTGCATGACGCATAAATTGCTCCCGTTTCCATGAATGCGGCATCGAAAATCCCTTGAGAATTTCTCTTCTTGTCCGAGAAGCTTTCATGGGATTTTTGGTTTTGGAATGTGTCCTCACAAACTCCCTTTTCGTTTTTGGGTACACATTTCAAAACGGCTGGGATTGTCAAGGGATTGCAGATTCCTTGACTTCCGGGTTTCCAATAGGGGTGAACAGCACCCTGTTGGCACACGATTTTGCTCGGCAAAGTCTAGTGTGTTATACCTTTTGCGACCGCTGACGCTGGAAAGGGGCTGTCACCGTACCGGACAGACCGTTTCCTGTGGCAGCAGAAGGGCGAATATTTGCGAGCACGGGAGGCTTGCAGATATTCGTTCTTCGGGTGTAGGTGGTGCTGCAAAGCGCAGGTCAATGACCGAAGTTGCGCTGCATCACCGGGGGAGCAAGAGGTATATAAAACCCGCCGCAGCGACGCATCCCCGTACTCCTAATACCACCACGGCAGCTCCAGCCACACGTTATCCAGGGCAAGCGCCTCCGTCTTTTTTGCTCGGCTTTCCGATAAACGAAAATGCCTCGCCGTTTCCGTCAGCGGATGCTCAATATCGTCATCAAAGCCAAAACGGTATCGGAGATATTGTTCCTCTCTATCCTCAATCATGTACAAAGCGTGGTGGAGATCATCAATCCGCTCCTGTGCCAGATAGATTTGTTCCGGCGTTTGCTTGGTGGGATCAGCAATGAAACTATGCTTGCTCCGCACCTCATCCTTTGCGAGATTATCCAACGAAACAATGTCGTTCAGATGTTTTGCCTCAAAGGACACATTCTGCGAACGGATGTAGTCGATCATGGCATTCCGTATCGCAGGAGCAACGTAAGTCAGAAATAAGTTTCCGCTGTCGGGATTGTAGCTGTCGATGCAGCCGAGCAATCCCAGCGCCCCTTCCTGCGCAAGATCGTCAAGCGAGATTCGCAGAGAGCGGTTTAGCTCAGCTTGTGCGCTCCACACCTCATACGCCGTCTTTTTGATAAAGCGGAGATTGTTTTCGATCAGCAGATTCTGTGCATCGGCATCGCCCTGCTTGGCCAACGCACAGAGCTGTTCATTGGTCATCGGGTCTCTTTTCATTGTTCTTTACCGTGCCGGTCATCGTAAGAAACATCTGCTTGACCGCTTCTGTATCAATGCCGGGCAAATGGGAAACGGACTGTGCCACCGCTTCACCGATCTGCTCTGCGGTGATTTTGCGATTGAGCTTCTTTTGCCCCTTGGTCAGTTCTGCATAAATCTTTTTCACCGCCTGTGAGGTCAATTCACGGTTGGCAGACAAGTCATTGCCGACCTCTTTCTTGACTGCCTGAACCGCAGCCATAAATGACCTCTGAATCGCCGTCAGGTCTGCCTGATATGCCGGGGTCTGCAATTTCTTAACATCGTCAACGGCTTCCGGTTGGCTTTTCAGCATACCGGCGACTGTTGCGTATAACTGATTCTGTGCCGCAAAGCCTTTGGCGAGTTCGTCATCCAAGTAACCGGAGATCAGATTGGTGGTATTGGCAAACTCCGGATTTTCAAGCAGCGCATTGACCACCTTTGGATTCACTTTATGGGTATACAGATTTCTCGCTGCCTGCACTGACAGGCCAAGCTCAGAAATATCGTAATTCAGGCGGTCGGGGATATCGACTTCGCCAAGCAGGAAGTCTGTGGACACATTGAACACACGGGCAATGCGGATGATGTTTTCGTCACCCAGCTTGTCCGTCTTGCCGCTGATGAAACGGCTCAGCATACTTTCCGAACAGCCGATACGAGTTGCAAGCTCAGCCTGCGTGACTTTTCGGGATTTCATCAAGTCCTGTATGCGGTCACGGATTTTACCGGGAAGATATACGCTTTCATTGTTCATGCACCACACCTCCTCGCTCTATTTTGCCGTTGTTATTTTCGGTACATTTCATCAAGAGTCTTGCCGTCTTTGTTTTTCCATTCAACCCATCCGTTGGTACTTCCTCCGAGCACGAACATAGCTGCTGAACTTGGCGAAGTGAACGGAACAGAGACATTCAGTATGTACTTGTCGCCATTGAAAATTATATCTCCGTTTTGAAGGGCTGTTTGCCGCTGCTTTTCAATGTTGTCGGAATGACACTTGCGGCTCATATCAATTTCGGAGCCCTCAAGAACCTCAAATTTTTCACCATCATAAACACCAAGTGCTTGAACACCGTTCCGGGTCGTGTGCAGGGTGTTGGCTTCATTCAGAGTCGTCTTGGTGTTCTCCATTTTGTAACCCTGAGTCGCCATGATGAATTTGATTTCCTCATACACTTCTTCAATCAAAGGAAGATCATATTCGTCAATCTCATATTTGGGGTTTACCGTGTTCTCCACTTTATAGCGTTTTGAATCAATTGCCTTACCGATTGCAAAAGCCTCAAGACCGCTGATCATGTCCAGAGAAAAGGGTTTATTGTCAGCAAGGAACATGATTGCTTTGTTCCAGAAATCTTTGGAACGATTATGGTCGTCCAGTCTGCTGACTCCATTTCGGGTCTGCCCAACATAAAGCTGTGCGATTTTGTTGTCGTCCGTTTCGCTGATGAGATAGTAAATACCGGGACGATTGATGCCAGTCAGTTTCTTGGCCTCCGAAAGCAACGGACGGGGAATGACATAGGTGGTCATTGTGGACAGATGGCGGCGAATAGAACGAATGCCGTCCGGTTGACCATTATGATATATAATTTCAAGCTTTTTGCTGATTGCCATATCTGTACCCTCCATCACTTCAGCTTGTACTTCTTGCCCGCACCTCTGCCGACAATTTTGATCAATCCATTCTCATTCATCTGGCGGGCGAGCAGATAAGCCCTCGTCTTTTTGACATTCAGTAGCTCCTGCAGATCTTCGTCGGTCATTTCGCCGTACTCTGCCAGATAATCCATTACAGTTTTCATCTGCGGGGTAATCGCTGCGGTGGATTTGCCGGTTGTCACCGGTGCATCTTCGCTTGTAGTATCTGCAGCGTTCATGTTAGGCAGTACGATTTTGAACGCATTTGCGGTTGCCTCAATGCTGGGCTGCACAGGGCAGTTTTCGTACAGCTTGAAAATACGGCGAATACCGGTGCCATAGCTTTCAATCAAACGTAGGCGGTGGAACACTTCTGCCAGTTTTTTATTTCTCGGCTGAGAAACACCAATGCGAATATCTTCGGTTGAGAGACCGGGCAGAAGGCCGCCGAGAGAAATAAACTCCATTTTGCTGTCGTTCACGTTAATAATGATGCTGCCGCTGAATCCGTAGTCACGATGCACAAGAGCATTGAGCAGCGCTTCACGGATGGCCTCTTCGGGATAATCCTTCTTATCGGTGCGAACAACGCCTTTGATTGTGGAAGCAGTCTTGTTGCACAGAGCGAGGTAGTTTACCGCATCCTCGAACTGCTTGAACACGGAACCGCCGAACTCCTTGCTGTCACGGAACTCCGTGCAGAACTCATCTTTGAATACAGCAATTTTGGTTGTGTGGTGGCACTGGTCGGAAAGCAGCAGAGCAAGGTTGGTGTAAATATCGTTCTGTGTGACGCCCAACGCACGGTACTTCTGGGCAGAAAACTCAACACCGTAGCGATCAAATGCGATCTCTGCGGCATGGAAGCTCAAATCCTGTTCAAGGCTGCGGGCGTCTTCATAGGTGTCACCGTCTGATTCTTTGATCATCTGGCGAATCTGGTCGGGAGATGCCTGCACACTGGATGTGCCTTGGCGAACGTAAACGCCGGTAGGCTTCATGCCTTTGGATTTGAGATAATAGGGCTTATAGCTGCCTTCTGCAACTTCGATCTGAATCACTTTGTTATCCTGGAGGACATATCGCACGAACATGGTCACATCCGGGGCGATTGCATCACGGATGCCGTTGGTCAGACGGGTATAAGTTTCATCCACATCGTCAATGCCAATCAGATTGCCCTTATCATCAATGCCGAGATAGATCACGCCGCCGTCCGTATTTGCAAATGCGATGACCTCCTTGTAGATGTCATCGATCATCTGAGATTTATATTCAATGCGCTCGCTTTCATATTGCATATACAGCACCTCCATTGTAGCTTGATTATATTATACTCATATTTTCACGGTTTTCAATAGGATGGAGTGAAAATTCACTTTTTATTCACCTTTAAAAGTGAAAAATCAATCCGTATCATGTTCAACGCCCTTCTGCCCTTGCATTTTTGCAAGAATCGCAGGAGGGCTTTTTGGTTTCTTGCACATCCGCCTGATTTTTCAGGTCTAAGACTTTTTCTCCGTATATTCAGTTGACAAAGAAAATTTGTCAGAAAAATTGAAAGGAGAAATGCCTATGACAATTTTTGAAGCCGTTAAATCTACGATTACACCGAGGATGGCAGCGGAGCACTACGGGCTGAGCGTCAGCCGAAACGGAATGGTCTGCTGCCCATTCCATGATGATCGGCACCCGAGCATGAAGCTGAATGAGGATTATTTCTATTGCTTCGGTTGCGGTGCCAAGGGCGATGTGATTGAATTTACATCCAAGCTGTTCGGGATCACAGCCATGGAGGCAGCGCAGAAACTGAGGGCAGACTTCGGTGTTCAAGAGGGTAAGCCATCCGTGCTTGCCAAGCTGAACCGATACAAGACACAGGCTGAAAATGAGCGGCTGTGTTTTCGGGTGTTGAGTGATTATCTGCGTATTCTGGAAGGCTGGAAAACAGACTGCTCCCCGCAGTCACCGGATGACGAGCCTGATCTTCGGTATGCCGAAACCTGCCATATGCTTGAATACGTCAAGTTTTCGGTGGAGCTGCTGACGGAAGGCGTACCAGAAGAAAGAGAGGCGCTGATAAGGGACTTATTAGAAGATGACAAAATCACCTACCTGCAGGAGCGGGTAAAACGAATCAAGGAGGAGTCGAATGAGCAAAGCTGAAACCAACGCCGAAAGACCTTTTTGGTATGACGGCAAATCCGTAAACGAAGTCGGGTTCTGTGAGGACTTTCTGCAGCAGCATCCGATGGTGCGTGTGGGCGGCAGCTTCTTTACCAAAGATGGCCGTATCACCGATGAAGAAAGCGTCCGCAAGGAAATCTATGAAATGCTCCGCCCCTATCTCAATTGCGGCCTTGCCAAACGGGCATCGGGACTTATGGAAATGGTGAAGCTGGAAGCTTATGTACCCAACCTGCCGGTACACGAAGATCGGCTCCATGTAGCCAACGGAACTCTGTTTCTGGACGGCGAGTTCACCGAACGTAAAGAGTTCTGCCGCAACCGTCTGCCGGTCAAATATAATACCAACGCTCCGCAGCCTGTAACATGGCTGCATTTTTTATCGGAACTTTTGGAGGATGAGGACATTTTGACCTTGCAGGAATATCTCGGCTACTGCCTGCTTCCCACCAACCGTGGCCAGACTATGATGCTGCTCAAAGGCAACGGTGGCGAGGGAAAAAGCCGCATCGGGGTGGTGATGCAGAAAATGTTGGGTGATAACCTGAAAAACGGCAGCATTGCCAAGGTGGAGCGTAGTCCCTTTGCCAGAGCCGATCTGGAGCACCAGCTTGTGATGGTGGATGATGATATGAAGATGGAAGCGTTGAAATCCACCCACTATCTGAAATCTTTGATTCCCGCCGAAATGCCCATGGACTTGGAGCGAAAGGGTGAGCAGAGCTATCAGGGTGAAATGTACGTCCGCTTTCTGGCGTTCTCCAATGGTGATTTGGAATCTCTCTACGACCATTCGGACGGCTTTTACCGCAGACAGCTGATCCTGTCTGTCAAAAAGAAACCGCTCAACCGTGAGGATGATCCGTTCCTTGCGGACAAGCTCTGCGCTGAAATCGAGGGCATTTTTCTCTGGTGTCTGGATGGTCTACGGAGGCTGATCGGAAACAACTACCGCTTCACCGAAAGCGACCGCATCAAAGATAACCGTGTGGAGGCCAAGCGTGAGGCTGACAATGTGCTGCTGTTCATGCGTTCGGAGGGGTACATCCGACTGAAAGCCGACAGCACCATTACTTCCGCTGATCTCTACGCTATCTATACCATGTGGTGCAATGACAACACCTATAAGCCGTTGGCCGTGCGGACGGTGAGCATGACGCTGAAAAAGCACGCCGATGAATTTGGCATTGAGCACGACAACCACATCACCAACCGCCTCGGCAAGCGAGTCAACGGCTTCTGGGGTATTGAAGCTCTGGTGACACCGCCCATTTTATGAGTTCAAACACAAAAAGCACCATCCCATCCATCCCAAGCATCCCATGTGGGATAGATGGGTGGATGGGATGGATATTTTCAAGTCCAATTACAAAAAGGGGGAATTTAATGAAGAAACCGTATTACAAGGAACTGCCGCTGTTTCATATCTATGACAGCAATCTGACCGGAAGCCAGAAACTGCTGATGACGCTGCTTCTGATCGACGACACCTACGACATTTATACTCTCAGCTGCCTTGCCAAGCTCCGTACCGAAGATGTGATCTTTGATTTGCGGGAGCTGAAAAAGCGAGGGTATTTTCAAGATAGATGAGAATAGGAAAAATGTTATCCGCAGGGCGAAATGATTTCACAGAACCGTGCTTCTCGAAACCGAGCACCGGTATTCCTAAAAAGTGTGCATCTGCACGGTTTTGGGAAGTGTCACACGGTTCCGTAAAGTCGGATATGCCCATCTGCGGACAGGATATCATTCCGCCAAATCTGAGCGGATTAACAAACAATCGAACAGTTCACCACACAGCGAAGCCAGTTTGCCAAAGAGTGCATCGGCTTCGCTGTTTTCATTATCCAAAGTCAGGAGGAACGAAATGAACATCAGAAATGAGATCAAAGCACAAATCGTCCGTGCCGGTTTTACCATGCAGGAGTTGGTAGACAGGCTGGCCGATGAATACGCTTGGAGCGACAGCGTTTCCAATCTTTCCGCCAAGCTGCAGCGGGAAAGCATTCGATACAAAGAAGTCGTGGAACTGGCCGATGTGCTGGGTTACGACATCGTATGGCAGAAACGGAGGGATAACCGATGAAAGCACAGTATGCCATCCTTCGCTTTGCCAAATACAAGGGGCCGGAGATCGGCCACATCGAATCCCACAACGAGCGCACCAAAGAAAAATACGCCAGCAATCCCGACATCGATACCACTCGCAGCAACCTCAACTTCCATCTGGTGACACCGGAACGGAAGTACCGGGCAGAAGCTGAAAAGCAGATTGCAGAAGCGGGCTGCCGTACCCGTTCCGACAGCGTGCGGGTGGTGGAAGCACTTGTAACCGCCAGCCCTGAGTTTTTCAAGGGCAAGAAGAAAGCGGAACTCAAAGCCTATTTCACCGCGGCACTTGACTTCATTCAGAAATATCAGTCAAAAGACACGATCATATCTGCCGTGGTGCATATGGACGAGAAAACTCCCCATATGCACCTTTGCTTTGTCCCGCTGACCGAGGACAAGCGGCTCAGCGCCAAGGAGATCGTTGGTAACAAGAAAAAGCTGACATGGTGGCAGGACGAGTTCTGGAAGCACATGGTAAAGAAATATCCCGATCTGGAGCGTGGTGAGAGTTCCAGTGAAACCGGACGCACTCACATCCCACCGAGGCTGTTCAAAGAAGCTGTACATCTGAACCGAATGAAGGATCAGATCATGGCAATTCTGAACGACAGTAACCCCTTCAACAAAAAGACCAAAGCCGAGGAACTGGAGGCTCTGCTGGACAAGTATATCCCCGGTGTGGAGGTCATGCGGACGAAACTGAAAAAGTACGACAAGACCTACAAGGAACTGACTGAGGAAAATGCGGAACTGGAAAAGAAACTTTCTTCCGCATCCAGAGAAAGTGTGCGGAAGAAGCTTGAAATCAGTCAGAAGCTCAACGAACTGGACGAGCTTCGCCGCACCGTGGACGCCATTCCCGATGAGGTTATCCGTGCTTATACAGCACAGAAATATGTGCATCACGGTCGAATGAAACAGGAAATCTGAGGCAATAATAAAATTGAAACGGAGGAATTCTATGGCAATAAAAGTGAGCAAAAATGTCAGTATTGAGCAGCAGAAGAAAGTGCTTGTTGAAGAAGCTTGGTTGAAATATTATAACCAGGTTCTTTTTGAAAAGGGCGTCATTACCGAGCGGGAGAGAAACCTGATGATCAACATGATCGATGCCCGAACTACAAAGAGCCTGTGCAGATAAATGTAACCTTTATTGCAAGAGGGCTGCGACTTTACGCAGTCCTCTTGATTTTCTTTTTGATAATATGTATAATATAGATGATGATTTTACGAAACCAAGGAGAATGAATATGGATATACACGCTGTGCGGCAACAACTCCGCACGAAAAGCATATATGACATTCCACTGAGAGTCACCTACTACGCTCGTGTTTCTTCGGAATCGGACGAACAGCTGAACTCTCTTGAAAACCAGATCCGCTACTACGAAGATCTGATCCGCAAAAACCGGGCTTGGATTTTTGTTCCCGGTTACATTGATGAAGGCCTTTCCGGCATCTCCACCAAGAAACGAGAAAACTTCAACCGCATGGTGGATGAGGCTGCAGAAGATCGCTTTGACCTTGTAATTACCAAGGAGATTTCCCGCTTTGCCCGTAATACGCTGGATTCCATCCAGTATACCCGACAGCTGTTAGGTCATGGTGTGGGTGTCTTTTTCCAGAATGACAACATCAACACTCTGGACGAAGATTCCGAGCTTCGGCTGTCCATCATGTCTTCTATCGCACAAGATGAACTCCGCAAATTATCCTCCCGTGTAAAGTTCGGTCATCAGCAGGCCATCAAGCAGAATGTGGTGTTGGGAAACAGCCGTATCTTTGGATATCGTAAAGATCAGAAACGACTGGTCATTGATGAGACCGAGGCACCTATGGTGCGTGAGCTTTTTGAGCTTTATTCCACGGACAAATATTCCATGAAGCAGTTGGAAACTCTCTTTTGGGAAAAGGGATACCGTAACCTCAACGGCAATAAAATCGCCCACTCCACTATGTCCAACATGATCTCCAACCCCAAGTACAAAGGTTACTATGTGGGCAACAAGGTCAAGGTAGTGGACATGTTCACCAAAAAGCAAAAATTCCTCCCTCCGGAGGAATGGGTGATGTTCAAGGATGAAACCGGCGAAATTGTACCGGCCATCGTTACCGAAGAAGTGTGGGACAAGGCAAACGAAATTCTCAAGCGCCGCAGTGAGGATGTGAAGAACCGTCAGGGTATCTGCAACCACGCCAATCTGCTGACAGGAAAGCTCTGGTGCACCCATTGTGGCCAGCCGTACTATCGTCGGGAGTCCAAAGACAAAACCGGCAAGAAAAACAGCAAATGGCTCTGCTCCGGTAAGATCAAAAACGGTGCTGACTCCTGTGGCTCCTTTGCTGTCTACGAAGAAGAAATCAAGCCCGTCCTGTACGAAGTATTCCATGACACCAAGGCGGATGCCGACGCCATGGTTGCGGAATATGCACGAATGTACAATGTGCTGACCGAAAACGGTGCGCTGCCTCAGAAAATTGAAGAGCAGCAGAAGCTGATTGATCTTGCCAACCGAAAGAAAAGCAAGCTGCTGCAGTTGGTTGCCGATGACAGTGTTACCCATGCTGATTTCAAGGCCATGACCGCAGCCTGCAACGAAGAAATCAGGGCAGCGGAAATTGAGATTGCCGAGCTGGAGCAAGCTGCACTGGAGGGCGAAGAGTTCCGCAAAAAGATTGAGGAAATTCGAAAGATCCTCGCCAATGCCCAAAAGGATGCAGCAAGCGGTATTATTTCGAAGGAGTTCGTAGATAAGTATATCGATAAGATCTTTGTTACCCCCGCAGAGGATAACACTCTCTTGCTCCAGATCAAGATTTTCACCGGCGAAACCATTGAGAAATATCTTCGCAAGTTCGAAAGTCGTGTGGGTATCATCACTGGGGAATTGACCGAACGGCAGGAAAATCAAGATGCTGCAAGGGTTTCTGAACCCTGTGTTTCTGCGGGTCACACGTTCAAGAAGATGATCCAGGCTTACGAGAACTCCATGCAGTAAAACTTCCGCAAAAAAGGGGGCGCAGGCAAAAGCCTGCGCCCTCGTTGCGTTACGTCAGCATACCTTGTTTTAGTTTCAGCTCCAGAATGCGAAGCACGCTTTGGTCAATGCGGGATTCGGAAATGGTGCCGTTTTCCACCGCCTGGGTCAGGGCGTTGACCGCGCCTTCCAGATTGATGGGGCACAGCAGAATGTCCACACCGGCCTGCACCGATTTTACGGCAATGTCGGCGCTGCTGTAATGATCGGTCATGGCCTGCATCTGCAAGCCGTCGGTCATGACCACGCCGGTAAAGCCCATTTCCTCCCGTAAAAGCTCGGTGACGATTTTATAGGAGAAGGGGGCCGGCTGATCGTCGATGTCAGAGATGATCAGATGACCCATCATCACGGCGTCCGCCCCGGCGTCAATGCCGGCCTGGAAGGGGATCAATTCGTTTTCACGCAGCTGGTCCAGTGTTTTGTACACATAAACCGAGCCGTAATGGCTGTCGGCAGAGGTGTCGCCGTGGCCGGGGAAATGCTTGAGCGTACAGGCCACGCCGCCGGCGTGGAAGCCCTCGACCGCGGCCGTGATTAGTTGGGCGGCCTGCGCGGCGTTATCGCTGTAAGCTCGGTCGCCGATGACCTTGTTGGCCGGGTTGGACCACACATCGGCCACGGGGGCCAGATCGGTGTTGAAGCCGCAGGAGACCAGGTCGGTGGCGATGGTCTTGGCGTTTTCAAAGGCCGTTTCCGTGCCTTGATCTTTGTACTGCAGCATGGGGCCGACCCGGGTGGTGCCCACCGTGCTCATCAGACGGTTGACCCGGCCGCCCTCCTCGTCACAGGTCAGGATCAGAGGGATCTTGCTCATGGTCTGCACGCCGGTGAGCAGGTCGGTGACCTGCTGGCGCTGCTGCATATTTTTCTTGTCGTACAGAAAGCCGCCCACCGGCCATTGTTCCAGCGCCTGCTCGGTCTTTTTACCGGCGTTCAGCACGGGGGAAACCCCGGTGATGGATTCGGGATAGACGATAAACAGCTGGCAGACTTTTTCATGCAGCGTCATATCGGCCAGAATCTCGGCCGCCCGGGCGGCACGCAGCTGCTCTGCGGTGGGGGGAGGCGGAGGGGGTGTCGGTTCGGGCGTGGGGGAAGGCTGCTCGGGTGCGGGAGCGCTGGACTGGGGCGGCGGTTCCGGCGGCTGGTCGGTCGGCAGGACGCAGATGGCCAGAACGATGGTGGCGGCCGCCGAGATCGCAGCCAGGACGACAAGGATGCGAACGCACCAATCCAGAAAAGAAGGACGGGTGGGTCTTCGAGACATGCAGAGGCCCCCTTAAAAAAGTGGAATGGGATCAGATTTCAAATTCGCAGATGTAGGACATTTCGGGCACCATGGAAGTGACGGCGCCGGCCGGATCGTTGCGCTGGTCGTTCCAGGTCCAGCCGCCCAGATGGGGAATGTTCCAAAGCATGATGTACCACTCTTCGGCGCCGTCCCGGTCGACGCGGGACGGTTCGTCCGTGGACCAGGCCTGATAAGAGAAGTTTTCGCCGGTGACCCAGTGGCCAAAGACGTTGCCGTGGTCATCGTAAGAGGTATAGCCGCCCAGCCAGACATATTTCACGCCGGCGTTCTCGGCCATGCCGACCAGAAGATCCATCTCGTCCTGCGAGGTGATGGTGGCCAGATGGCCGCCCATTTCCTGACAGCGGCGGGAGGCCTCTTCCCAGCTCAGGCTTTCCTTAAACAGCTCATAGCGCGAGGTGCGGTTGACGCCGCCGTCATTGATGCTGCGCACCGGGGTGAAGGACATGGTGCTTTCACCGCGGCAGCCGCCGCCCGAGACCGATACCTCCAGATTGCGGCTCAGGTAGCTGTCCAGCCCGGCATCGCTTTCATACTCCACCACATAAAGCTGCTTTTGCTCGGAGTAGATCTGATTGAAGATTTCCTGCAGATCGTACAGGTCGTTGATGTGCCAGTAGCGCCCGCCGGTTTGCTCAGCCATGGAGCGCAGCGTGTAGGTGTCCAGAGAGCGGCCCACGCCGATGATGTATACGGGCACCTGCTTCTGATTGGCATACCGGATCACTTCGGAGTCAGAATACCGGCTTCGGTTGTCCTGGCCGTCGGTAAAGGCGATGACACAGCGTGCGCCACCCTGCAGGGCAGCATGGGTCACTCCGTCGTACACGGCATCGTAAAAGGCGGTCAGACCGTCGGTGGACATGTTGTTGATGCCGTTGGTCAACAACGTGGCATCGCCGGTGTAATAGCACATCTGCTGTACGATAGAGTCAAAGGCCAGCAACTCGGCCCGGTCGCCGGAGCTGTAATTCAGGCTGTTGACAAATTCGATCATGACGCTTTTGATCTTGCTCATATCGCTGGAGGAGATGCTGTCGCTCTTGTCGGCCACCAGGCCGATGTTCAGTCCGGCGTTGTCCTTGAGCGGCATGGCCGACTTGACCTCACGGGACAGATATTCGCCGCCCTCCACCTGTTCCAGAATGGTAAAGGAGTTGCGATCCAGGTTTTCCACATTTTCGCCGGTCCATTGGTTAGTCACACGGAAATAGGCTTTGACCCGGGGGTACTCGCTGACATCGGTGGAAACCAGCGACAGCAGGGCGGGATCGAAGTGGGGGGTAACATAGGAAGCTTGGTTTGTCATACAGATGCCGTCCAGCGCAATATCCACCGTCAAATCGCGCGGCTCCTCGCTGGCGCCACTGTCCTGACTGCGATAGGTCAGACGCATGGTTTGCCCGTCCTGCTCCAGACCGAGGATTTCGCGGGCGGTAGAATCTTCGGTTACGGTAAAGTGTTCGGCAGACAGGAGCAGATCGCCGCCCCGGTCAAAGACCACGGATACGACAGGGAAGGCGTCAGTGTTCACTTCTTTTACGCTGGGAGAAAGCTGAGCCAGACCGCTGAGACGATTCCAGTCGGCCAACCGCGCGTCTTTTTCGCCCAAGGCAGGCATGTCGCTGAGCAATTCGGTGGCGTCGTCAAAGCGGCTGTTGCACAAATAGGCCCTGGCCAGAGCCAGAGAAGCGTCGGCGTTGCCCGGCTTGGATTCCAGCGCCGACTCGTAGGAATCGATGGCCTTGCTGTAATGACCGTCTGCCATATGTGCTTCGCCGTCGCGCATATTTTTGTTAAAGGCGATGTTGTCGGAGATAAAACGGAAGGCAAACAAACCGGCGACGACCAATGCGGCAACCACCACCACAGCGACCACCGTGCCGATCACGATGGACAGGGTGCGCTTGCGCTTGGGAGGTGCCGCTTCGATGTCGGGAGCAGGCTGCTCCGGGACGGGGTCGGGGTCAAGGGGTTGGGTCACCGGCGCGGCGGTTTCTGCATCGGGAGCAGGCTGTTCCGGGGCGGGCTGAGGCTCAAGGGGCTGGGTCACCGGCGCAGTGGGTTCCACAACGGGAGCGGGCTGTTCCGGAACGGGTTCCGGCTCGGAAGTCGGTGCCGCCGACGAAACGGCTTGGCCGCAGTTAAAACAGAAACGGGCGTCGTCACGGAGAGGCTTGCCGCAGTTTGTACAGAACATAATTGGTACCTCCTCGAAGATGCATAGGCGGCGTAACAGCGAAAAATAAAATATGCTATTACGGCTGTCTTGCAACCATAATAGCATATTTTGTCGAATAATTCAATTGGTCGTCGAAAGGCCGGTCAGGGAGCGTCCTGCACCACAACCATGCCCTGTTCGGCGTCCGGGCGTCCGGCGGTGTAGCACGTGGCAAGGGTCTGCTCGTCCAGTGCCTGCACCAGCAGGGAAAACTCGTTGGCCGGGATGAGATAGGCCGGTGTGCCGTCGCGGTCGAAGCACTCATACTGCTCCAGCGTGTCGGGCAGTTGGCCGGACGACAGGATCAGTGTGCCCACCAAATCAAGCTCGGAACAGTCAAAAGCGACCTGAGAGCAAGCGCCCTCGGTGCGTGCCTGGCCAAGACCGCCGTCGTCCATGGCCTGGTTGAATGCCGGGGATGCGCCGGCCGCCGGGGGTGCCTGGGGCTCTGCCGGGGAGAAATCGTCCTCGGATTCAGCCTGTGACATGTCGGCCAAAGCCATCTGGGGCGCGCCATTGGTCGGGGCGGAGGACTTCATGGAGAAATTGTTGCCCAGCGCAGGCAGGCTGAGCGCGCCCAGCGCCACAATGACCACGGCGGCCGCTGTGACCGCCCAGCGGCTGCGCCGGGCACGGCCGGACAGTCTGGGGGTAAGGGGAATCACATTATCGGTGGGTTTGGCATTGACGTCGGCCGCGACGGCGGCCATGACCTTGTCGGTGAATCCGGCCGGGGCAGGGATCTCCTCCAGCTCGGTGGCGGCGATGTGCAGGGCATGCAGTTGGGCAAACAGAGCGCTGCACGCAGGGCATTGGGCCAGGTGCGCGTCCAAAGCGGCCTGCTCATCGGTGGTCAAACAGCCGTCCAACGAGGCGCTGAGCAGCTCGGACAGTTCGGCGCAATCACGCATGCAGTTCACTCCTTTTCGTTTGATTTCAATAGTGTAGACGAGGAAAGGTCGGAAAAGTTCCCATCTTGCAGCAAAATTTTTCGCAGCGCCATACGGGCACGGGCGATGCGTGACTTGACGGTGCCTTGTTCCAGATCCAGATATGCCCCGATCTCCTCATAGGAAAGCCCCTCGATCTCACGCAGCACCAGTACCTGCCGATGCTCGTCCGACAGGCGGGCCAGCCCATGGGCCACGGCGGCGCGCAGATCCTTGCGCTCCAGCTCACGTTCGGGGGAGGGGCGGTGGTCGGGCACCTCGGGCGCGGGGGTATCCTCGTCGCCCTCCAGCGCCACCGTTGTTATCGCGGTGCGGCGGCGCGTTTCCCGGCGCAAAAAGTCAATGCACAGGTTGTTGGCCAGCCGGTAAAGCCAGGTGGAAAAACTGCTCTGCTCCTGAAAGCTGGGCAGGCTGCGCCAGGCGCGCAAAAAGGCCTCCTGTGCCAGATCGGCACCGTCCTCGGGGTTGCCGGTCATGCGCACGCACAGGGAATATATTTTGTTCTGGTTGGCTTGGACCAGTTCGGAAAAGGCGTCCTGATCCCCGGCTTTGGCCAGCCGGACCAGCTCCGATTCGCTCATGTCATCCCTCCAGATCCCGTTTGATTCCTTTGGTGATACGGTAAATATCGTCCATGGACTCGATTTTGCAGATCTGCTCTTTATAATACCCCGAATGGGGCACGCCTTTCAGGTACCAGGCGTAATGGCGGCGTGCCTCCAGACAGGCCACCCGCTCCCCTTTTTCGGCACAGGACATCTCAAATTGGCGCACCGCCACATCGCAGCGCTCGCTCAGCGGCGGCAGGGGCGGCACATCTTCCCCCTGCAGCGCAGCGGCGCATTGCTGGAAGATCCAGGGGTTACCAAAAACCGCCCGGCCGATCATGGCCATGTCGGCGCCGGTATAGTTGAGGATGCGCACCGCCTCCTTCGGGCCAAAAACGTCGCCGTTGGCGATGACAGGCACCGAAACGGCCTGCTTGACCTCGCGGATACAATCCCAATCGGCTACGCCGGAATACATTTGCACCCGGGTACGGCCATGTACGGCGATGGCGGCCGCGCCGGCTTGCTCCATCAGTTTGGCAAATTCCACGCAGTTGGCGCTGCCCTTGTCCCAACCCTTGCGGATCTTGACCGTGACCGGTACACCGCCGCCCTTGATGGTGGCTTCCAGTACGCGCGCGGCCAGCTCGGGGGTGCGCATCAGCCCCGAGCCATCCCCGTTTCCGGCCACTTTGGGCACCGGACAGCCCATGTTGATGTCCAGGATTTTGGCGCCCGATACCTGTACGGCGATGGCGGCGGCTTCCTGCATACAGACCGGGTCGCTGCCAAACAGCTGGGCGGCGGCCGGGTGTTCGCCCTCGCCCAGCTTGAGCAAGGGGATGGACTTTTTATCCTGATAGCACAGCGCCTTGGAGGACACCATTTCTGTCACGGTATAATCTGCGCCCAGTTCACGGCAGACCGTGCGAAAGGCAAGGTCGGTCACGCCGGCCATAGGGGCCAGCGCCAGCTTGCCGGGGATCTCGATATTGCCGATCTTCATGACATCCTCCTCGATATGGTGCAGCGCACAAAAATTCAAATTATCTTATCATAAAAGACCCGGCCGGGGCAAGCCTTTGCCCATATTCTTTCCACGGGAAGAAAAGGGGGCGGCGGCAAAGACGGTTTCCGACGATGTTTTTCCAAAAAATGGTATACAGTAGCACTACTTGGAGAACACGGGAGGAATCGGTATGTCCACAAAAGAGGAGATTCGGGCCAAAGCGCAGCAGATACGGGAAAACGGTCAGATCATTTTGCGCTGGCCTGTGTTGGTGCAGATGATGGAAGGTTTGATTCGTCTGCTGCTGGCCGGGGTATTGGCCGGCGCTGAAATTTTCGGCGGCTACGCCCCGTTTGGGATGGGGTTTGTGGCGGCGTCGGGGGCTGGGCTTCCGGGGTTGTCGGCGCTGGTGGGGGCCGGGTTTGGCTACTTTGCATTTCGGGGGTTTGTGGATGCCCTGCCCTATGTGGCCGGCTGCATTCTGACGTTCTCGGTGTCCTTTGCCTTTTATGATGTCAAGCTGTATCGGCAGGGGTGGTTTATGCCCACCGTGGCCGCCCTGCTGGCCGGGGTGACCGAGTTTGCCTACTTATCCGAAACGTTGAGCAGTCCGACCCGGACGGCGTTTTTTCTGACCGAGCTGCTTTTGGTGGCCGCGTCCACCTATTTTTACCGCATCGTCCTTTCCACATGGAAGAAAAAGCGGGAGGAGGCCGAATTGTCTGCCCGGCAGTTGGTGTGTCTGTATTTGCTGGGCTGCACCGTGCTCATTGCTCTGGCCGAGGTGCGCCTGCCGTTGTCGCTGTCGCTGGGCTGCCTGGTGGGGGCGCTGATCTCCATGGCGGCGGCCTGGAAGGGGGGCGCCGGATTGGGGGCGGTAGTGGGTCTTTGCACCGGCCTGTCCATGGATCTGGCCATGGGACATACGCCCCGATATACCATGGCGTATGCCCTTTCGGCGCTGCTGGCCGGGGTGTTTTGGAAGCAGGGCCGACTGTTTGCCGCCCTGACCTATGTGCTGACCAACGGTGTGGTGGTGTTGTGGACTTGGGAAGCCGCGCCCGAACTGGGGATTTTGTATGAGGTCTTTGCCGCGTCGGTGCTGTTTCTGGTGCTGCCCGAAGATCTGCTGCAGCGTGCGTGCGCCCGGTTGCAGCCCCAGCGTGAAATGGCCGGCGAGGGGGACCAACGGGCACGGGCTTACACCGTTCGGCAACTGGACTATACCGCCCATGCTTTTCGGGAGCTGTACGACACCCTGCGCATATCCTTTCGCCGCCTCGCGCCCAACGACGCCGATGCCAGCGCAGTATTCCACCGGGCGGCCAACAAGGTGTGTGTGCTGTGCGCCTTGCGTGACCATTGCTGGCAGCGTGAGTACCCGGCCACCATGAACGCCCTCAACGATGGGCTGCCTGCCATGATGAAGCGGGGGCGTGGCGAGGGCGACGATTTTCCCCTGCACTTTCGCAACCGATGCTTGAATTTTCCCCTGCTGCTGGCCACGGCCAACGAGGAGCTGACCGCTCTGCGCTATCGCAGGCAGTTTCAAAGCCGTGCCCGGGACAGCCGGGCGGCGGTGTGCCGCCAATATGGGCTGTTTGCCCATGCGCTGGAGCAGGCGGCGCGTGGGTTGGAGCAGCAGCCGACACGGGACCCCGGGCGGGAAAAACGGGTGCGCCAGCGTTTAAAGGCGCTGGGCGTGGAGGGGGACTGTCTGGTCTGGTACGATCGGGCAGGACACCTCATGCTGGAGGTGTCCGGACTGGAGCTGGACAAGCTCAACGGCCAGGAAGAAACGGCACGCCTGTCCCGATTGCTGGCCACCGCCCTGTGTCCGCCGCAGCAAACCGAACAGGGCGGCCTTGCCTGCCTGCGCTGGCGGCAGGCCGGGCCGCTCATGGCGGTGGCCGGGCTGTCAAGTCGGAGGCCAAGCGGTCTTAGGAAGA